>JAITSN010000019.1 GCA_031287715.1 Mediterranea sp. (in: CFB group bacteria) | reverse complement strand
TGTCCCTACCGCCCTTTTTGAAGGCCCCAAGGATGTCAGGAATTGTTGATAATATCGCCGGAGACTAAAACCTCCCTCCGGCCTGGAGGTATGTATGTAGATCATAACATCAATTTATTTCTTTTACGCAACGCACCGAGTACCCGTACGCCCGGTAGGTGCCGTCGTTCACGTAGACGCCGCCGATGGTGAAGCCCAGGAACGAGGCGTAGTCGCTGGTGCTACTGCTCGGCGATGCACTCCAGTAGTGCCCGCTGGTGCCTACGTTGAAGAGACTCCCACGGCCGAAGGTGCGGAACCCGGCGGCGGGGTACAACGCATTAGTGCCCCAATTGTAACCAACGGGAAAACCGTCAGTAGAAATCATTCCATACCAAGGGCTGGTGTCAGTCGACATACCAGAGTTGACAGGAACGCGCCAACCGGAAGGACAAGGATCGTAAATCGTCTTTGTACCACCATTAACGTCATGACCCCATAAGGTATTATCACGGGAAGCATAATGCCAATCATATTCCGAAGAAAAGCCTGCAGTATAGAATACATCAGGATTCCGGATGGTATTTGCAATCGTACCAAGTGAAGAAGTTGTTTCGACTTTACTCCAGGAACCGGTAGTGACGGCATCTGTAGCAGGAAAAGGATCCTTTCTACCCCATTGGTAGAATAAGCCTGTGCCGAGGCCGGAACCTAAGCTAGCCTTGGTAGCGCCCAAATTACGATCCATAAAGACGAAACTATACTGCTTGGAGCTATACGTGTACGTATTGGTATAAGTGTTTTGGGTGGGATCATAACCCGTCACCCAAATATGGTAAGACCAGACTGTTTCCCCATTATCCGATCGGCAGATCTTCACCACGGCATTACCGGAAACGGAAACATTGGTTTTCACTGTTACCTCAGCCGTATTGCCGGAACCGGAAACGGTAGGCGTACCATTGATAACATTGGCGTCAGCCCAAACTACAGCGGCGATGAATGTTCCTTCGTATATACCGCCTGTATGTAATATGGTGGAAAACTTGGTACCATCATATGTATAAGCACGAGAAACAGGAAAAGTCAACTCAGAGTTGGGAGCAACGATATAACAATTGGTCATACCGTCGGGAACCAGCGTCGGTTCCTTGGGAGTGGAAGTTGTAATGGCGGAAGCGTCGGTGGTGGCCAGCGTAGCCAGATTGACCTCGGCGGAAGCCGGCGTATTAACAAATAGCAATAGGCACATGGCCGGTAACAGTCTAAGTAAACCGGCTTTCTTCATTAAATAAATCGCTTTCATTCTATTCTTTGTCATTTTGATTATGAATGTTTGTACGTATTAGCATGTTATAATGCCGAAGGTAGGATATAACACCTGTTCACACAAATATTTGATTGTGTTTAACATAAATTTAAAGAAAGCCGCAGTAAGGTGATGCAGTGCAGAATGGGCAGTGAAGGCTGTTTTATGCCGTATAGTAAATTGTTTAAATCCGAATATATAAGGTTTCATCAGAATAATAGGTGATTAGCTACAGATAAATACTACAAAGATGGTATTGCATAACCTGAGAACTCTGTTGACCTTTGGCGCATAAACGAACAAACAAATAAAGAATATGAAATACATCATTACGTTAGTATGTTGCATGATCTCCTCCTCATTACTGCGGGGGGAAGATAAGGTTACGGGCGATAAACTTCCCATTGGAATCGACTTCTTTGCCAAGGTGAAGAGCATCTCCAACCTCCGTGAACACGATCAAAAGGTTTTCTTTATCCTCCGGCAGGCAGATGTGGATAAGGACAACTACCAGAGTGACCTCTATCAGTTAGCCGATAACGGTGATGCGCTCCGGCTGACTTCTTCCGGGGACGTGTCGGATTACTTCTTTCTTGGTAGCGACATCATCTTTAGCAGTATCCGCGATCAAGAGGATGTGGCTAGCATACACCAGGGTGAACGGCTGACGGTCTTCAGGAAGCTATCCGACGGCTATGGCGAGTCCATCGAGTGGCTCAGGTTGCCCTACAGGGTTAAAGCTATTGAGGTGATTGATCAAGACCGTATTTTCTTTACTGCTGTATACAGGTCCGGGGATGTGGCACAAGCAGATGCCCATCCGTCACTCAAAAGTAAAGGTGGTGTGTCAGGCTATCGTGTGTTTGATGAACTGCCGTTCTGGTCTAACGGGCAGGGAGACATCAGCGGTAGCCGCACCCACCTGTATGTGTATGATAGAGGCGGGGTGCAGGACTTGTCCGCTGCGGATGATAACGTCTCTGCGATCAAGCTCAGTCCGGATAAGAGTCAGCTGGTTTACACTCAGCAGTCTTACCGCAGTAAGGCACCTGTGTCCAACCAACTGCTTACGATGGATACAAGGACGCTTGGCAAGAGGGAGTGGAGCTATTCCGGCAAGGCTATCTACGCACAGCCGCATTTCATTGATGAGCATAACCTGTTTATCACCATCAACCTCAGTGAAGAACATGACCGCCAAGAGTTCCCTGCGTTCTACCGGCTTGAGCTGCGAACGGGCAGGTTTACAGAGGTATATAACGGTTATACATATGCGATAGGCAACACCGTTGGTAGTGATATACGAGGCGGTGCCAGAGCGGTTGTGACCTTCGACGGTGCGGATATGCGGTACATCTCCACCATAGTTGATCAGGCGTCGCTCATCAGCCTTGATGCGGATGGCACAGCCACGGTGCTCTCGCCCGACCATACCTCCATAGATGAGTACATCCCCTTAGGTGAAGGCTTCTTGGCCATAGCTATGGTGGAACAGCAAGGACAGGAGATCTATTACATCAATGAAAGGGAAGCACTGCCACTTAGTCATATCAATACGGAGCTATTCGATAAACACCGGTTGGCCAAGCCCATAGAGATTAACTTCGTGAACAGGGATGGACTAAGGCTGAACGGCTATGTTCTCCCACCGGCCAACCACATCAGGGGCAAGAAGTATCCTACTATACTGGATATACATGGAGGCCCCAGGACAACATACGGTACGGTCTTCTTCCATGAGATGCAGTACTGGTCGGAGCGGGGTTATGCCGTCATCTTCACCAATCCTACCGGCAGTAATGGCCGTGGACAAGCCTTCGCTGACCTGCGGGGTCTGTTCGGCACAGCCGACTATGACGACCTCATGTATTTCCTTGATGCCGCCATCGATCAGGTAGACTTTATCGACCGCACCAGGCTGGGTGTGACCGGAGGGTCTTACGGAGGGCTGATGACCAATTGGATCATAGGGCATACCGACCGCTTCAAGGCGGCCGTCTCCCAGCGCGGCATATCCTCCTGGCTAACCTTCGCCAACACGAGTGACATCGGTTACTCTTTCGCCCGCTCATATACAGGAACCAATGCGTGGGAGAACAGTGCACTACTCTGGCAACAATCACCCCTGAAGTATGCCGACAAGGTGACCACACCGACCCTGTTCATCCACAGCGAACAGGACTACCGGTGTTGGCTGGTGGAAGGCATACAGATGTACTATGCCCTCCAATACTTCGAGGTACCTGCGCGCATGGTTATCTTCAAGCAGGAGAACCACGAGCTTTCCCGGTCGGGCAAGCCCACCAACCGTATCAGGCGGCTGAATGAGATCACCTTGTGGTTCGACAACCACCTGTGAAGAAAGCACCCTGCTGCAACACATCCCCACCGCTGCTCCCTCTCCGAAGAAGGGGGCAGGGATGGGGATGTGTTATTTTAGAGAATACTCCACCACAACCCGGTGGCCGCTTATGAAGTCAAATATGCTTTGATTGAACGGTGGGATAGAATAAAAAAGGCAGCGGTAAGCTGCCTTTTCTTTGTGTCTAATCTTTGGAGACGGGGCTGTTGTGGAGTTCCTCCAGCACCTTATCCAGCTCTTCCCCTCGCAGGTTGCGGGCCACGATGATGCCGTTGCTGTCTACCAGCACGTTGGAAGGGATCGCCCTCACGCCATACAGCTTGGCCGGCTCGCTGTTCCAGAAGCGCAGGTCGGACACCTGCGTCCAAGTCAGGCTATCCTTGTCGATGGCGACTTTCCATGCGGCCTCGCTTCTGTCTAAGGAAACGCCGAACACACTGAAGCCCTGGTCTTTGTATTGGCGGTACGCCCGGACGACGTTCGGGTTCTCCCTGCGGCAGGGGCCGCACCACGATGCCCAGAAGTCAATCAGCAGGTAGCCTTTGCCCAGGTGGCCGGAGAGTTTCACCGGATTACCCGACGGGTCGTTGGCGGTGAAGTCGGGGGCGCGTTGCCCCACGGCTACCGTCCCGAGTGTGTTCACCAGTTCCTGCAACACGCTGGCGTAGGGTGTTTTCAGTAGAGACGGGTCGAGCAGCTTCAGGTTGGCCTTGATCTCTTCGGGAGTGAGCCTGTAGGAGAAGTCCCGGTAGAGTGCGTAAACCGAAACCAGCGACTTGGGATGGGCCTTGATGAACGCGTCGATCTTTACCTGCCTGTCTTTCTGGTAGTCGACGAAGAGGTCTTGCAGGGCGGATCCCGTAACAACGGTGTGGCGGTAGTAGTGTGCCGTGTCTAACTTGACCGTCGTGGGTTGGTTGTCGAGAAAGATCATGTAGGGGCTTTGGCTCGTGGTGAGCGACAGCCCGTAGATTTCAGGCAGCTTCGCTTCCGTTGAGAAGCTGAACGTTCCGTTGACGATGCGGGTTGAGTCTATCAGCCGGTACATCTTGTTGTTAAACTTGTGCAGGTACACTTTGCCTTCGGCTTTCACTTCGCCGTTCAGGGACAACCGCCCTGCGGGGGTCTGCGCGCAGACCGTCAGCGTTGCACACAGAAAGAGGTAAATCAGGTTCTTCTTCATACTTGGGATCATAGTTTGTATTCTTTGTCTTTATTGGGTAAAGATAGTGGTATTGCCGCTTTACCGGCAATACCACAAATATGGGATATTTACAGGGGTATGTATTCCACAAATGCTTCCATGGCTTCATACGATGCCAGCCCCAGGCCGTCATAGAGCGAAGCTGTTGCGCGGTTGCGGTCTTCGGAGCGCTGCCAGAACAGGCGTTCGTCGTTTCCAAGGAACGGGGCGCTTTCCATCTGCGACTGGTGTTTCAGGATCGAATTACGCTTCGCCCGAAGTTCTTCGGGGCTGATGGGCACGGCCATTTCTATGTTTTCGATTTCCCACTCGGCCCACGCTCCGCGATACATCCAGATGCGGCAGTCTTCGAGCCATCCGGCGCCGGCTTCCTTCTCCATGTCAACAGCGGCAAATACGGCATCCGTACAGATCTTATGGGTTCCGTGCGGGTCGGCCAGGTCGCCGGCAACAAATATCTGGTGGGGTTTCACTTCGCGAATCAGCCCGCGGATGATCTCCACATCCGCTTCGCTTATCGGGTTCTTTTGGATCTTTCCGGTCTCGTAGAACGGCATATCCAGAAAATGGCAGCAGGTGAGGGGTATGTTGTTGTACGTACAGGCGGTGCGGGCTTCCCCCCTGCGGATCAAGCCTTTCAGGGTGAGGATGTCGCGCGTGTCCATATCCCCCTCCTTCTTTTCTTTCAGGAACTTGCGGATCTGGGCATACTTTTCGTTGATAGCCACATTCCCGCCGTTGTCGAACAGCTGGTTGAATCCGTTGATGAAATGCAGGAAGCGCACCACCTCTTCATCGCCAACGGCAATGTTTCCGGAAGTCTGATAGGCCACGTGCACCTCATGTTTCTGTTCAACCAAGCGGCGCAGCGTGCCTCCCATGGATATGACGTCGTCGTCGGGGTGGGGGGAAAAGATGATCACGCGCTTCGGGTAGGGTTCTGCACGTTCCGGGCGGTACGTATCATCCGCATTCGGCTTCCCTCCCGGCCATCCCGTGATGGTATGCTGCAGGTCATTGAATATCTTTATGTTCACATTGTATGCCGAACCGTAGAGCGCCAGCAATTCGCTTAGCCCGTTTTCGTTATAATCCTTGTTGGTCAGCTTCAGGATCGGCTTCTTAACCACAGCACACAGCCATACAATGGCGCTCCGGATCAGTTTGTCGTTCCAGTCGCAGGACGTCACCAACCACGGGCGCTGGATGCGCGTCAGGTTGGATGCCGAAGACAGGTCGATAAAGATACGCGCGTTGTTGTGCGTCTGCAGGTAAGACGCCGGGATCGTATCCGTCACATTGCCCTCCACACATTCCTTGATCATCTTGGCCTTGTTCTCCCCCCAGGCCATCAGGTAAATATTCCTGGCGGAAAGAATCGTCGATACACCCATCGTGATGGAACTGATCGGGGTGCTCTCGATGCTTCCGAACGTCCGGGCGGCGTCGTTGCGCGAATCTATATCCAGCAGGATCAGGCGGGTTGCCGAGTTCATCCGCGACCCGGGTTCGTTGAATGCAATATTGCCTACCCGTCCGATGCCAAGCAGGACAGCGTCAAGCCCTCCGAAACTTTCGATGCGCTGTTCGTACAACCGGCAATACTCGATGATTGCGTTTTTAGGAATCGTACCGTCGGGGCTGAATATATTTTGTTTATCAATATCCACATGATCCAACAGCATCTCCTTGAGCGAATTGAGGTTGCTGTTCACCGCATCCGACGCAAGCGGGTAGTATTCGTACAAGTTGAAAACGACTACGTTGCGGAAACTTAGTTTTTCCTCCCTGTGCAGGCGGACAAGTTCGCCATACACATTCCTGGGAGAGTTCCCGCCGGCAAGGGCCAATACGCAAAAGCGTCCGTCCCGCTGTTTGTTGCGGATGGCTTGCGCAATCTCACCGGCAATATGTTTTGAACCTTCCTCGGCAGACTCATAGATCTCCGTAGGAATCTTCTCAAACCGGGTCAAAGCCGAGAGTTCAAATGCGTTCTCGGGACAATAATATCTGGGAGACACCCTGTTGAGCGTGATTTGAGATGTTAAGTTTGTTTTCATAATCTTTATTTATTAAGTAATTAAAGTCATCGACCGTTTTTAAGCACGACAAATATACAAAAGATGTTAGGAAAGCCTTACCATTTACCATTTACCATTTACTATTTACCATTTACCAAAGGCAATACATTAATATATAGGAAGGCCTTACCATTTACCATTTACCAAAGGCAATACATTAATATATAGGAAGGCCTTACCATTTACCATTTACCAAAGGCAATACATTAATATATTAGAAAGGCAAATGGTAAATAGTAAATGGTAAATGGTAAATGATAAGGTTTTTACGGCAAGTTGAAACAGAAGCTGTTGGGATAGGAAAGTACCGGAGCAGGGTCTTGTTTATCGAACAGTCCGAATACGGATGAGCCGGATCCACTCATGGATGCATACAACGCCCCTTGCCGGTATAGCATTTCTTTTATTTCGCCTATTTCCGGATACTGCGGAAAGATGCTCTCTTCGAAATCGTTGGTTATGAGGTTCGGCCATTCGCCGACAGGGCGTATGATTGCTTCTTTTAGCGGGTATGCCGGTTTTCGTGGGTTGATGTTTGCAAATGCTTCGCGGGTTGAGACGAATATATCGGGCTTGATGACCACCAGCCGGTAGTCTTTCAGTGAAAGTGAAACCGGTGAAAAGATGTTGCCGATACCTTCGGCAAAGGCGGGCCGGTTTCGGATGAAGAAAGCGCAGTCTGCACCTAACCTGACGGCGTATCTTTCTAACTCTTCGGTGGATAAACCCAGCGAAAACATGTCATTGAGCAGCTTCAGCATGAATGTGGCATCGGCCGACCCTCCTCCCAGACCCGCGCCCGAGGGGATATGCTTGTATAGATGGATGTCCACGGGAGGAAGATTGAATTTCTCGTCAAGCATCAGATAGGCCTTGACAACGAGATTGTCTCCGGGTTTGCCGTCGATGGTTATTCCGGATGGATGAAGGCTGCATTTGGTACTGCTGTTTGCGGCGGGATTGATTTCCAGCGCGTCTTCTAAGGGAATGGGATAGAAAACCGTTTCTATGTTGTGGTATCCGTCCGGGCGTTTTCCGGTGATGTTCAACCCCAGGTTTATTTTGGCATTCGGGAAAGTGATCATATTAATGAAGAATGAGTTGGTTTTAGATGGATGTAAAAGTAGGAAGAATTTAACAGTTGCCTGTTCAAAACTGCACTCAAATAAGTTTTGGCAAGGCTAATTCTTTTCCTGCCGTATTTCCTACCTTTGCTTTCCTAATTAAAAAGAGAGGGCAAGAAGATGGCGGAACAACCGAAGAAAAACCGTAGTACAAAGACAAAGTCCCAACCGCAAGCCGTAGTTGGAGATTATGGGCGGATCCAACCCCAGGCGCGCGAGCTGGAGGAAGCTGTATTGGGCGCATTAATGATTGAGAAAGATGCGTATTCGCATGTGAGTGAGATTCTGCGTCCGGAGTCTTTTTACGACCATGTTCATCAGCTTATCTATGCTGCAATTACCGATTTGACTGTCCGTCAGGAGCCTGTGGATATTTTGACGGTAACCGAGCAGTTGAGGAAGAAAGGTGAGCTGGAAGAAGTCGGCGGGCCGTTCTATATCACCCAGCTGAGCAGTAAGGTAGCTTCTTCCGCCCATATCGAATACCATGCGCGGATCATTGCGCAGAAATTCCTGGCACGCGAGCTTATCACTTTCACCAGCGGCATACAGTCGAAAGCCTTTGACGAAACCCAGGATGTGGATGATCTGATGCAGGAAGCGGAGGGCAATCTTTTCGAGATCTCCCAGCAGAACATGAAGAAGGATTATACGCAGATCAATCCCGTGATTGCCGAAGCGTACCAGTTGCTTCAGAAGGCGGCTGCCCGTGCGGATGGTTTGAGCGGACTGGAGAGCGGCTTTACCGGATTGGACAGGATAACTTCCGGTTGGCAGAACTCGGATTTGATCATCATTGCCGCCCGTCCGGCGATGGGTAAAACGGCTTTCGTGCTCTCAATGGCGCGGAATATTGCCGTGAACTTCAGGACTCCGGTGGCTTTATTCTCTCTTGAAATGAGCAACGTCCAGCTGGTGAACCGTCTGATCGTGAACGTTTGTGAGATTCCGGGCGAGAAGATAAAGAGCGGCCAGCTGCTTCCTTATGAATGGCAGCAATTGGATATAAAACTGAAAGATCTGATCGACGCTCCTCTTTATGTGGATGATACACCGTCGCTTTCAGTATTTGAACTTCGCACCAAAGCCAGGCGTCTGGTGCGCGAGCATGGCGTCAAGATCATCATTGTGGATTACTTGCAGCTGATGAATGCCAGCGGCATATCGTTCGGCAACCGCCAGGAAGAGGTCAGCACCATTTCGCGCTCGCTTAAAGGGCTGGCAAAGGAATTGAACATCCCCATCATTGCGCTTTCCCAGCTGAACCGTGGTGTGGAAAACCGTGAAGGGATCGAAGGCAAGCGCCCGCAATTGAGCGACCTTCGCGAATCCGGCGCGATTGAGCAGGATGCCGATATAGTATGCTTTATCCACCGCCCCGAATATTATAAGATATACCGGGGTGAGAATGGGGAGGATTACCGGGGCATGGCGGAGATCATTATTGCCAAACACCGTAACGGCGCCACCGATAATGTTATGTTACGCTTTAAGGCCGAGTACGCCCGCTTCCAGAATCCGGATGATGATCTGGTGATACCCCCTCCGTCGGAAAGCGGAATAAGTGTGGTCAGTTTAAACTCCAGCCTGAATAAAGACACGGGCGCTCCTTCGCAAGCACCCGGCCCGCCGGCAGACCAGGCTCCTCCTGTAGATTACAACTACCCCGGGATGCCGGAGGGTCCATTGCCGTTCTAAACGGAGCATTGAAAGCAACGATGCCGCAGAAAGATCATCCTGCGGCATCGTTGCGGTTTATTTCCATTGGATCCTGTTCAGTTACATCCTCAATCTTATCCCCGCAAAGACTGTATCCGGTTTAAGTGAAAAGACGCTATACATTTCGCCGGCCATGCACAGGCCGCATTTATCGCATAAGCCGGCGCTTTTACCGGGACATTCGCTTAGCCGGCTACCATCGGCTAAGATAAAGTTGGATATCCAGCATTGCTCTTTGAACCGGTTGTGCTTCATTAGCTTCAGTCCGGATACGGAGTTCATGATGGGGTAGCCGGATCTTTTCATTTCAATGACCTTGTCAATCACTTTCTCCCGTATCTCCCAATCAAGAAATAGTTCTTCCGTTCCCTTATAGGGCGTATGGAAGTTTAAGGATATGGCGTGTATCGCCGGATGGTTCTTTGCATATTCGATGGTTTCTTCCACGTTGGGATAGTTCCGCGAATTGATGACCATATTGAAGCTAAGCGCCTTGTGCCCGCAAGCTGCAACATTCTTCTCCAGCTGTTTGAAGGCGCCCTTGCCCCTTATTTCATCATGGTAGCTTCCGAGTCCGTCTAAACTTACCCAGATGGAATCGGCAATGCAGTTTGCAAAAGGCAACTGCGCGTTGGTTGTTACGGTGGCTGAAAAGAAACCTATCATTTTAGCCAGACGAATAAGATCGTTTATATTCTTATTGCCGTCCTTCCAGAGGAAAGGCTCGCCTCCCTCAAAATCGACAAAGCGTGATCCCTGGCGATAGCAATATTCCAGTTCTCCGGCTATCTCCTGCATCGTTTTGGTGTTCGGATCAGCCAGGTTGTATACATTACAATGCTTGCAGGTTAAGTTGCATCTGTCCGAAATGAATATGACGGATTGCAACGGGCGTTTGGCTCCCATGAACTTAGCCTTGAAGAACCACCATCCCAGATAGATCAATTTTCTCATGCTTCGATTAAATAAAGGATAGGACGATCAGGATGAGGCAGAAGAATGACAGGAGGTTCCTGCTGAGCATCCACCGGATCATAAACCAATCGATTTGAGCAGCCTGTATTCGTTTCCAATTCTCCATGGGGCCCATCCAGAAACGGGGTTTGACGGTTTCTTCTTTCCGGTCTCCGGTAAATTGAAGAAGGAGGCGGGATAGACCGATAGCCATCGGGAGGGTCAGGAATACGGCTGTGTAGCCGAATGAAAGATAATTGCCCAGCAGGCCGGCCGATATAAATAGATAAGGTAGATAAATGAACAGGGCCGAAACGGCTATCATTGACTTTCTGTTGTTCAGCAGGACGGCCAGGGTCATCTTCCCGATGCGTTTATCCGGTTCATAGTCCATAATGGAATGGGTGAAAATAATATTGGCCACCAGCATACCGATGGGTATGGAGACGATCCATATCGCCGGATCCAATGTGCCGCATGAAGCATAGTAAACGCCCACCATCAGTAACGGGCCGAACATGGTTCCGATCAGGAGTTCGCCCAGGCCCCGGTAACTAAACCGGAAAGGGCTGCCCGAATAGGATATGCCCAGAAAGCCGGCGATGAGAATCAGCCGGTAGATGCCGCTTCCTCTCCAGAAAGAGATCGTTACGCCGGCAAGCATGGCTACCGCACAGAAGATGACCGCTGCCGTCAATAACTCTTTTACCGTCGCTTTCCCTGACAGGATATAATCGCATTTAGCCAGACGGGCGCGGAATCCTGCATTGACCAATTCAATACGTACGTCCACCCCTTTCTTTCTATAATCAAAGTAATCATCGAACAGGTTCATGCCCAAATGCGCCGCGGCAACTCCAATAATGCTTAGAACGGCCAACGGCAAGGAGAACGTTTCAACGCGTGAAGCCATACATGCGGCAAGCACAGCCGGCAGTACGCTTTGGGGCAACGCTGTTTTGCGGGCGTTGTTCAACCAGAACTTAACGGTATTCATCTCGGTAATATTGAGGTATGCAAAGGAAACATCACTTCCGGCTTGCCGGACTGTTTTCGTCGGTCTTGCCGTTATGCTTGAGGACTTTGGCATCAATAAAGAATACGATTTCCTCCGCAATATTCGTAATATGATCTCCTGCCCGCTCCAGCTTGCGGAACACGCTCACCAAGTTCAGGCAGGTCAGCAGGGATTCCTGATGTTCTTGCAAATATTCGGCAAGCACGGGAGCTACGTTGGCATTTATCTCATCAACAAGGTTGTCTTTCGTGAAAACAGAGGTCGCCAATTCTAAGCTCTCCACATTCAATGCCCGCTTGGTGATCTCAAGCATGGAAAGTACTTCCTTGACGATCTCTTCCAGGCGCAGACGCTTCATCAAATCGACATCAAGTATCGGTTCTTCCGAATCCAGCACAAAGCGAACAATACCTTCGGCAAAATCACCCAGACGCTCCAGATTAGAGTTGATCTTCAGCATAGCCAGCACAAAACGCAGATCAATACCTACCGGATTATACAGCGCAATTATATCTTCGATATCACTGTCGATCTTCAGCTCGAAGGCATTTACCCTTCTTTCGCGCACCTTCACCTGTCCGGCCAGCTCCCTGTCAAACGTTAATACGGCCTCTCCGGCTCTGTCCAATTGATTATAAACCAATGTCCACATCTCGTCTATTTCTCTCTTGAGAAGTTCCAGCTCCGATTCTATAAACTTTACCATTAGATCATCTGTTTAAATTAAAAACATCCTTATTGTGACAAAGATATGAATTATCCCGTACTCTTCCCGTTACATTCGTATGACAAGAGAATGACAACAGTATCATTTACAATTTACCCGCGTATTTCATTACCCCCTCTCCTTTGACCCAGGTTGTGGTGAGGCTGTCCTATAAATAAAACTCCCCGCGCCACGCTTGGCTACGGGGATGTTTTCAACAAAAAGCTTAGTAAAGCCATTTCTGTGATTCGCATCATGGGTTATGGCCGCCCTTACCACGGC
>JAITSN010000116.1 GCA_031287715.1 Mediterranea sp. (in: CFB group bacteria) | reverse complement strand
TGGAGATTATATAACCTGAAAACCGACCCGACCGAGATGAAAGACCTTGCCAACAAAGAACCTGAAGTTTTGGAGCATATGATTAAGGAGTACCGGAAAATGGCAAATCATACCGGCGTAGAGGATGAAATAGAATTCAAAATCGGCAAATGGTACACGCCTGTGAAAGAGTATCTCAAATAAGAAGTATTAGTTAAGTATGTGATATAAATTTAAATTGTTTGTATATGAAAAAAAATGCTTTTTTGACGGTTGTATTACTGTTATTGTACTCAATAGGGACAATGGCACAAGAACTTGGGGCGAACTATAATGAAAATATAGACTACCCGATCACTGAAATAGAAATGTTGAAGAAATCGAAAGTTACCTGGCTGAGAGGATTTGTCAATATCCCCAACTTGTTTCTTCAAAATGAAAACGGGAAGATTGTAGGCGTGAAGGAAGATGCTATCAAGTCGCATATTCCTACGCTGAAGTTTGTGCAGGCTAAAAAAGCGTTGGGTGATCGCGTGAAATTCATATTGAGTTTGAAAATACCTTTTGAATTATATACCGATACGGTTCCTAAAGTGGGGAGTGAAGAGATGGAGCATATTTTTCATGCCACGGAGTTGCTGTTGCACACTTATGATATGGCGGAGAACATTGAAATCCTGGTCATGGGCAATGAACCGGAATGGGAGAATGTATTGACTGCCGACTTCTCTTCCGGTAAAGCAGACGCTGAAGATTACCGGGCATTTCTGAATGTGTTCGCTGATAGGCTGGCTGCCTGGAAAAAAGCTAACGGATGGACGTTCGATATTTATGCCGGATCATTGAACCGGGTGTCCGAATTGCCTAATAGTACAACTGTTCCTGCGGTTGTTTCTGTAGTTAATAGTAATCCGAACGTGGACGGACTTGATTTACATGTTCATGCGCTATACGTGAAGCAGGCGGGAGATGATCTGAAAAAAATCCGCGAGGATCATCATGTAACGAAGAAACTTATTTGCACGGAGTTGTCTATGGTACGTGCGTTGAACCCTCATGTAGCCGACAATTTGGGAACTTGGGGGTCTAATAACGGTTATTCTTCTGCCATGAAAATTTATGAATATCTGAACACGATAGCCGAAAAGGCAAAAGCCGGCGCTCCGGTCAACCCGAATGAGGTCCAGAGTTTGTTCCACAGTTGCTCCTGGTATCCGAAAAACTGGTACACAAGTTTCTATGAGAAATTCAAGCAATATGATATGTATGCCATTACAGGACGTTTCAGTGTCGTGCCCGGAGGATCCCGGGCGGTTTACGACGCAACTACCGAGATGTGGGAACTCGGAGGAATCTATTTCTCCCGCTATCTGGGTATAGATGAAAATGGATCATACATCCCGAATCCTTTGATTTATCCTGACTTTATTGCGATTCAGGACGCCTTGCCCGTTTCCGGATTCATTGAAGGACAAAAAGAAATATTTATCCAATGGGGGAACGGAGTTGATAAGGCCAGTAGCCGGTTAGTGATTAAAGATGAAGGAGGCAATACGACGGACCAGTCACTTGCCCAGGATGTGGACTATTCGTTGATAGAGGGTCTTTCTCCGGGGAAATCCTATCATATTTCATTGGTTAAACCCGATAATAGTATCGTTTGGGAAAGAGATATCAAAACCAAAACAAAGATACGTGATCTCCCTATGCTGAAATACCAGCAGGCGGGCGGCTATATGCTTGTTCAGGTGCTGAACCTGCCGGAAGACGCCGCTTCTTATAAGATAAAGTTGGATGGACGCGAGATCGGCATGGTGAATCAGGACCTGAACGGGCAGGCGCTCTCGGCGGATATCACTTATGATGATGGTTCGATAGAAACGTTATCCACGCAATTGTAAAGTAATTACCTCAAATTTATTAGCTTATGAAAGTAATATATGTATTATTAATATGCCTGCTCACTTTAGCATCCTGTGCTGAAGAGGAGTATGCTGAAAAAGGAATTGACAAGAAGGATATAACGGGCTACAACGAGGCCGGTTTTTACAGCTTGGATGGGGTTTGTGTTTTTACGGTTCAAAGCCGGAATCAGGTGGCAGTCAATTCCAAACGATTAACTTATCGTTTGCAAAATCAGGATCAGAGCCAATATATTCATGTGAAATTTGCCGAAAAACCGGCAACTGCCGGGCAAAAAGTAAAGGCGGAATTTTCTTTTCATGGCGTTTCTTTCCTGAAAGATGAAATGGAGTTGGAAGTGTTCCGGGTAAACGAAGGAAAAATTTGGTTGTCGGGCGATAATGCCGGTATGGTAATCCCTGCTTTTAATAACTAAAAATAAATAAACGTATGAAACAAATTCCTGTTTTAATGCTTCTGATGGCGTTTTCATTGATTTCATGTGGTGAAGTCATGGATCTGACACAGCCGGAAAAGGCTGAAGTCACTTATTCTAATATAACCTTGTCGCTTTATCAGACCGGCAAGTATGATTTGTATCTGGATGAGCCGGAATACCAATATAACATTATGGTGGAGAAGAGCCATTGCGAAAAAGAGGCAAAGGCGGAACTGGCTGTTGTCGACGCCAAAGAGTTTGGTGAGGAATACCACCTCTTGCCTGTGGAATATTATGATATGGATGGCGGTAATTTTGAATTTAAAGGAGACGATGTGCTCCATGTAGTAAATTTACGCTTCCATGATTTAGGTACACTTGACGGATCAAAGAAATACGTTCTCGGCCTGAAACTGGTTTCCAATGATCTTGCGGTCAATCAAGAGAAAAGTACAATGACCTTCTTCCTGCAACAGAAACAGGGAGAAATCGACAATCCTTATATCCTGACAACGACAAATGATCTGATAACCCTCGGAGATAAACTTAAAGACGGTAAGACGATCTATGCAAAGATTCAGAATGATATTGATCTGCAGGACACAGACTGGCAACCGATAGAGACTTCGGCTTCCAAGCAGATTGTGCTGGACGGCGGTGGATACACAATCCGCAATTTGAAAGTAAATACCTCATCCTCCGGTAATCAGGGATTCTTTGGGCTGTTGATAGGTAAGTGTTCCAATATTAACTTTGAGCATGCGCAGATTACAGCCAATACAAAGATGACAGGCGTCGTTGCCGGACAGGTAGGAAATACTAGTGCTCCGGGAGTGGTTGAGAATGTACAGGTATCCGGTACGATTACGCTGACTTCGGGAACAGGACCAACGGCCTGGGATAATGGTCAAGCCGGTGGTATCTGTGCAAGACTTCAAGGTGAGGAAAGTAAAATCCATCAGTGCTCTTCAGAAATGAATATTAATGCTACCTGGTCTGCCGGTGGTATTTGCGGGGAAGCGACAATCGGTGCAACTATCTCTCAATGCCATTTTTCCGGAAATATCGTAACCACATCCTGTATAGGCGGTATTGTAAGCAGGATGTTTAAAGGCACGGTCACTCATTGTTACTCATCGGGAATGCTAAATGCTGCTTCCCCGTGGACGGTAGCTAATGCTGGGGGTGGTATTGCCGGGCACGTAGAGCCCACCAATCCGTCGGCTGTGATCTCCTATTGCTATTCCGATTGCAATGTTTCCGCCCGGAACCAGGTCGGAGGAATCATGGGATTTGCCTATACGAGCACAGGTATCACAGTGTCTTATTGCGTAGCTTGGAATCCGGCGTTACTCTCCGGCGCAGCGCCCCGTTCGGGAAGAGTTTGCGGATATTTCAAGAATAACATAGCCAACCGTTGCTATGCGAATCCGGGTATGACATGTGCGTTTCCTGTGAATACAGCTTTGCCGGCACATACGGATCAGGACAACTTGAGTGGGACAGTAGCTGTTGACTGGTATGATGGTCTTTCTACAATGACTACTCCGATAGCTGCTGCCAAGTCACTTTCATGGGACGAATCAATATGGGATCTCAATGGAGAAAAACCCCGTTTAGCGTGGACATTAGATTAAAACAGGTATGATGGAATTTATTAATATAAAAACAATATTTATGAAAAGGAACAGACTTTATTTTTCTTTCTTCTGTTTTTGTTGCTTTTCGCTTTGTGCGTTGAGCGTGCAGGCACAACAAACCATCAATTGGGAAGGACAAGTGAAGGATGCAGTATCCGGTGAACCGTTGATTGGCGTCGGTGTTCGCGTGAAAGGTACAAATAGCGGTACGATTACTGATCTTGACGGTAATTTTTCCGTGAGGGCATCGAAAGGAGACAAGCTTGTCATTTCTTACATGGGTTATAAAACACTGGAGTTAGACTTAAATGACAGAACGGACTTAGGCGTAATTTCTCTTCAGGAGAATGCGGAAATGCTGGAAGAAGTGGTGTTTGTAGGATATGGCGTCCAGAAGAAGGCTTCCAGTGTCGGCTCCATTACTTCGGTAAAGGGAGACGACTTGTTAAAGGTAGGCGGCGTGCGCTCCGTGTCTGAGGCCCTTCAGGGCCAGATGTCCGGCGTTGTTGCCATCAATTCCACTTCAAAGCCGGGAGCCGATCAGGCTTCTTTGTTAATTCGCGGCAAGTCCACCTGGGGGGAAGCAGCGCCGCTCGTATTGATTGATGGCATTGAGCGCGACTTCAACGATGTGGATGTAAACGAAATTGAGTCCATATCTGTGCTAAAAGATGCTTCGGCAACTGCAGTTTATGGCGTGAAAGGTGCAAACGGCGTTATTCTGTTGACAACCAAACGGGGATTTGAACAAAAACCGGAGATATCATTCACTAGTAACTTCGGATTCAAGCAACCGTCCGCCTCTCCTGAATGGTCGAATTACGTAACTTCCATGAAACAGTATAACAAGGCACAGGCGAACGACGCCAACTGGGGAGCGCTGATTCCGGAATCGACCATTGCTGCGTGGGAAAATGCGCATGCGGCCGGAAATTATGGCCCTTATAATGACGTGTTTCCGGAAGTGGACTGGTGGAACGAATTGGTGAAAGACATTGGTTATGAACAGTCGTATAACTTAAATGTACGGGGTGGTACCAAGAAGATGAGTTATTTTGTTTCATTAGGTTATTTGCATGACGGTGACATTTTTAATACCACCAAACAAGAGGATTTTGATCCTTCATTCTCCTATCGCCGCTATAACTGGCGTAGTAACTTCGACTTCAATATTACCGAATCAACTAAGATTTCGTTCAATGTAGCCGGTAAGATCGGCTATCAGAATCAGCCGTCTTATTTTCTTAACACCGATGCTCCGGATGAACGCTTTTTCGGAGCGTTCTTCATGGCTCCAAGTAACGAATTCCCGATTAAATATAGTAATGGGATATGGGGAGACGGATTAGTTTCCGATCAGAATATTGCTTGCCTGATGACGGAAGGAGGCAGTCGTAAGATAAAACAACATCAAGGTTTCTATGATGTTATTCTGAATCAAAAGCTGGATTTTATTACAAAGGGATTATCATTGAAAGCATCGCTGTCATATACCACTTCTTCGTCATGGAGCACTCAATTAATGCCGGGTAAGGTTTTGGGTAAAGACGACTTAGTTGCCCAGCGCACACATATTCGTATTAATCGCGTGTACGACTATACCAATCCAATCTATAATGCCGACGGCACGATTACTTATGATTATACGGAAACACGCTATCCGGACGCAAACGCTGCAGGCAATTTGCCTGTCGGCGGCATTTACGATGGCTTCAGTGCCTATGGACGCAAATTGTATTACGAATTAGCGTTGAACTATGACCGTCATTTCGGCGATCACAAGGTTACAGGGTTGTTCTTATTTAATCGCAAGATGAACGAATCGACCAGTGGCGACCTGATGAACTTCCCGGCTTATGAAGAAGACTGGGTGGGTCGTGTCACTTATAATTTCAAGGAGCGATATCTGGCTGAATTTAACGGTGCATATACCGGTTCTGAAAAATTCGCTCCGGGACGCCGTTTCGGTTTTTTCCCGTCAGCTTCTGTCGGGTGGCGCATCAGCGAAGAGCCTTGGATGAAGAAATGGACAAAAGATATACTAAGTAATTTGAAAGTTCGTTATTCATACGGAGTTGTCGGCAATGATAAGGGCGCCACGCGCTTTAACTATATCCAGACATTTGATCAACTGTCAGGTAATACACAGTTCGGTTTGTATCAGACCAGTAATTGGGGGCCTTTGTACCAGGAAGGTAAACTGGCCGACCCCAATGCCACGTGGGAAGAATCCGTCAAGCAGAATATCGGTATCGAAGTCGGCTTGTGGGGCAAACTGAATTTAACGTTGGATTTATTCGATGAAAAGCGAAATAACATCCTGATGACCCGTAATACGGTTCCGTCTTGGGCAAACAGTGGTATTGACTTTCCGCAGGTGAATATGGGGCAAACAAAGAATCACGGCCTTGAATTGGATATTGCATGGAACGACCGGATAGGAAAATTTAATTATTACGCGAAATTCAACTTCGCGACAAGTGAGAACCGCGTTGTATTTATTGATGACCCGAAGAATCAGAGCGAATATCTGAAACAGGCCGGAAAATCAATCGGGTATGTCAATAAATACTTGGCGGCAGGAAACTTCCAGTCGCTGGATGATATATACAATTCGGCACAGTCCAAGATAGCAAATGGGCAACAAAACACATTGATTCCCGGAGACTTGTACTATATCGACTACAATGGCGACGGAATGATTGATGCTAAGGATATGGTTCCTGTCAGGAGCCTGAACTATCCGGTAACTACGCTCGGATTTACATTGGGAGGATCTTACAAAGGATTCAGTTTCAATATGTTATTTTATAGTGTCTTGGATGTATATAAGGAAGCGCTTCCTGTTTATTTGTGGGACTTTCCCAATGGAAATATCAAGGCACAGCCCAATACGTTGGATACATGGACGGCCGGCGCTCCTCCTCAGAACGGTGCAGTTCGCCCCAGTATCCATGTTCAGAGAACTTACAACTCGGTGGCCTCTACATATACGTACACCAGCCATGCTTACCTTCGCCTGAAAAATCTGGAGGTGAGTTACAGCTTTCCGAAACGCTGGCTGAATCCGTTGCGTCTGACAAATTTACAGGTATATGTCAATGGAGTGAACCTGCTAACCTTTACAAAAGGAGATTCACGGCGTGACCCCGAACATGCGGGACAGAATGTATATCCGCTGGTGAAGCGCTATAACATTGGTTTTAGATTAGGATTATGAGACACTTTAAATATAATAATATGAGAAAACATAAATTAATAAGTTGGATATGGATTATCGTGTTGGGTTTGCTTTTTGGAAGTTGTGAAGACTATCTGGATCGCTCGCCTGACGACGGACTTTCAGAAGAGGACATGTATAAGGACTATAACAGTCTGCTGGGATTTATGGACCGTATCTTTTATTCGGACGGCACTCCGACCGGCAATATATTAATCTATCTGTATGAGATCAACTCTTATAATAATCAGTATATAACAGTAGGTAATCTATCGGACGAATATGCCTCTGTCCGTGACAGCGATCCCTCCCGCAATTTTCTAAATGCCGGTAACTGGCTGGAGAACGCCGGTGGCCGTTTTGAAGTCGGATGCAAGGAAAATACGGCCATTGCGCGTGCTTATACGGGGCTTCGCATAGTCAATCGTGTTATCAGTGGAATCGATAAAGTACAATCTATTACAAGTGAACAGAAACAAAAATTGTTGGGACAGGCGTATTTTCTACGTGCCTGGTTCTATTTTGAAATCATTAAACGCTATGGCGGGATGCCAATCTTTGATGCTTTATGGGGAGCGTCTGATGATTTCGATCTTCCCCGAAAAACGTACAGGGAATCTAACGCATGGATGCAAGCCGATTTGGACAAAGCCATTGAATATCTTCCCTTAAGATGGCCGGATGAAGAACATGGACGTCCCGACAGAGTGGCTGCCTTGGCGTTAAAAGCAATGACATACCTCTATGCAGCCAGCCCGCTGATGCAAAATGACTTGACGGCCATTGAAAACAATGGGTATGGGAAAGACTTGGCTGCCGAAGCTGCCCGTAGCGCACAAAAAGCGATCGATGCTATCGAAAGCCATGACTATTACCGCCTGATGAACACGGACGAGTACCGTAGCATTCAGTTGATGCCTAACTCCAACCAGTTCGCGCAACCGGAATACTTATGGTTCGCACGCTGGCATCCGAACAACTGGTCGAGTTTTGTCCGTGCACAGTGGCTGACCCAGCCGTATGACGACAAGACGGGCGCGGAAGGTACTCCCTACAATGCTCCGACGCAGAATATGGTTGACCTGTTTGAACGCAAAGGGGCTGACGGCAAGTACTATCCGATAACAGACAGTCGTTCCGGGTATGACGGCGTGAAGACCACAACGCCCTACACGGACAGAGACCCCCGGCTCGTCAACAACATCTTGACGCCCGGTGAACAGTGGGGGAAAAACATGCAGGGTGTTCCGTATTATGTGACGACCTATTCGGGCGGCTACTCGGAATATTTTATCACTACCAACTCGCTTACGCGTGGTTCGCAGCAGACCGGATACATGTGTAAGAAATTTATCTGGCCTGAAGCCAGTACTCCGCTGTTTGGCGACTCCGGATTCACCCAGTATCGTTTAGTGTCTGTGTATATCCGCATCGCTCAAGTTTATTTGGACATGGCTGAAGCTTCTTATGAAGCAACAAGTGACCCGGATGCGGTAGTCACAGGTTGTACGATGTCGGCCCGCCAGGCATTGAATAAAATCCGTGTGAGGGCCGGAATCGGCGAACTGCC
>JAITSN010000096.1 GCA_031287715.1 Mediterranea sp. (in: CFB group bacteria) | reverse complement strand
TATAATCGCTCGCTTTTTGAGAAAGGGAACCCCCTTTGTTTATAGGACAAATTTAATGCTTTACAAGCTAAATACAAAATGGTGAAAAATGTGTTTTAACAAAATCACATCAAAAGACCAAAGGGGTTCGATTAACTAAACGACATTGTATGTAAATATCTAATTATAGAATCATTTAAAGAAAATGCAGAAGATGCAAAGGAATTTGGTCTAAGAATTTTAAACATTACTCCTGTTGAGATCAGAAAAGGAGGAGGAAAGTTTGCATTCTACTATTCATATAACAGAGAGTCAACTAAAGAAGGTAATCCACCTGTATTTGTGCAGGTGTACCGTATATTAGATAATGATAAGGCTATAGAAATAACTCTCAGCTACAGGCAAAGTGAGAAGAAAATATGGCATACAGATTTTGATAAATTTATAGAATCAATAGTATTCAAATAAAGAATCGTACTTTTGCGCACATACAAAATGAAGGATTTAACAATGAATTTCGTAGAAGAACTAAGATGGAGGGGCATGGTTCATGACATGATGCCCGGAACAGAGGAGCAGTTACAAAAAGAAATGACTTCCGCTTATGTAGGTATTGACCCTACGGCCGATTCCTTGCATATCGGTCACTTGGTAAGCGTAATGATGTTGAAGCATTTTCAGCGTGCCGGCCACCGTCCCATTGCTCTGATTGGCGGAGCTACCGGTATGATAGGCGATCCTTCGATGAAGTCGGCCGAACGTAACTTGTTGGATGAAGCTGCTCTCCGCCACAATCAGGAACATATCAGGAAACAGTTGGCAAAGTTCCTAGATTTCGATTCGAACGCTCCTAATGCCGCCAAGCTGGTGAACAACTACGACTGGATGAAAGATTATTCGTTCCTGAATTTTATCCGCGACATTGGAAAACATCTGACCGTTAATTATATGATGGCGAAAGACTCGGTGAAGAAGCGTCTTAGCGGTGAGTCAAGTACCGGATTGTCTTTTACCGAATTTTCTTATCAGCTTTTACAGGGATATGACTATTTGTATCTGTTTCAGCATGAAGGCGTACGCTTGCAAATGGGTGGGTCCGACCAGTGGGGCAATATCACCACCGGTACGGAATTGATTCGCCGCAAACTGGGCAATGAAGCGGAAGCCTATGCCCTTGTATGCCCGTTGATTACGAAAGCCGACGGAGGGAAGTTCGGCAAGACGGAATCGGGTAATGTGTGGCTGGATCGCCGTTACACTTCCCCGTATAAATTCTATCAGTTCTGGTTGAACGTAAGCGATGCGGATGCGGCTAAATATATCCGCATATTCACAGCTTTGGGCCAGGAAGAGATTAAGATGCTTGAAGAAGAACAAGCTGTCGCCCCTCACTTGCGCCCGTTGCAGAAAAGGCTGGCGAAAGAAATTACAGTAATGGTGCATACCATAGAAGACTACGAGGCTGCCGTTGAGGCATCCGACATCCTTTTCGGCCATGCAACTTCTGATGCATTGAAAAAGCTGGACGAAGATACCTTGCTTGCCGTATTCGAAGGCGTCCCTCAGTTTGACGTATTAAAAGATACTTTGTCCATAGGAATTAAAGCCACCGATCTGTTTGTGGAAAATGCTGCTGTTTTTCCATCCAAAGGCGAGATGCGCAAATTAGTCCAGAGTGGGGGCGTATCGATAAATAAAGAGAAATTGGAAGCACCCGACCGGATAATTACGGCTGCTGATTTACTTAACGGTAAATATCTGTTGGTGCAGAGAGGAAAGAAAAACTATTATTTGGTTATCGCCAGATAAAAAACAAGAAGGGAATTTGGAAGCGAGGAGGAGGAATCTTATCTTTGCACCGCTTTTCAGCGAAAGTATTACATGTTTGTCCTATGGTGTAATGGTAGCACATCTGATTTTGGTTCAGACAGCCTAGGTTCGAATCCTGGTAGGACAACTTCTCAAAACGCCAGCAACTTTAAACAGGTTGTTGGCGTTTTTTCTTTGCTCCGGCGTGTCGTTTTGTTTCTCCATTTTGGGAGGTGCCGTCCGCAGCAATATTATATAAAAACAGAGTGGCTCATTAAAAGAAACATTTAATAAGCCTCTTTTTAATTTGCGATTCCCACTATGAAACAACACTTATTCTTTCTGTTTGAGCAGCACCACATTTTCCACATGGTGCGTATGCGGGAACATGTCTACGGGTTGCACGGCTGCCACCTCGTATTTTTCGCACAGCAAAGCCAGGTCGCGCGCCTGGGTAGCCGGATTGCAGCTTACATACACGATCCGTTTTGGCCCGGCGGCTAACAGGACATCTATCACGTCCCGATGCATTCCGGCGCGGGGTGGGTCGGTAATGACTACGTCGGGGCGGCCGTACCGGAGGATAAAATCTTGCGTGAGCAGGTCTTTCATATCGCCGGCAAAGAACAGTGCATTGCCTATGCCGTTGATCTGCGCGTTGACTTTGGCGTCTTCAATCGCCTCCGGAACAAATTCGATTCCGATGACCCGATGCGCTTGCCGGGCGACGAAGCAGGCTATCGTGCCCGTGCCGGTATACAGGTCATAAACAAGTTCGTTGCCGGTCAGTCCGGCAAGATCGCGCGTGATCTTATACAGGTTGAAGGCTTGCTCCGAATTGGTTTGGTAGAAAGACTTCGGGCCGATTTTAAAACGCAGGTCTTCCATCTTTTCAAAGATATGGTCGTTCCCGCTGAACGTCAGGATGTCCAAATCGTTAATGGTGTCGTTGCATTTGTTGTTGACCACGTACATCAGCGAAGTGATCCCGGGGAAGGTGTCGGACAGGTATTGAAGGATAGCCTTGAAACGGGTCATTTCTTCTTCGTTTTCTATCTTGCAGCTGAGGATGACCATCAGTTCTCCTGTCGAAGACGTACGGATGATCATATTGCGCAACATACCCGTCTGGTTGCGTATGTCGAAGAAAGAATAGTTGTTTTCGTAAGCATAGTCGCGTATGGCGTTGCGGATGCGGTTGGAGATGCCGTCCTGCAACCAACATTCCTCGATAGCCAGTACTTTGTCGAATGTTCCGGAAATATGGAAACCGACGGCGTTCATTTGGTCGTACGTTACATTTTGCTTGATTTCCTCGTTGGTAAGCCAGCGTTTATTAGAAAAGGTAAACTCGAGCTTGTTGCGATAGAACTGCGTCTTTTCCGAACCCACTATGGGCGATACGTCAGGCAGGGCAATTTTACCTATGCGGATAAGGCTGTCCGTCACCTGTTTTTGTTTGTAGCGGATCTGTTCGGAATAGGGGAGGACCTGCCATTGGCATCCGCCGCACACACCGTAGTGCCGGCAGAAAGGAACGGCGCGCGCGCCGCCGTACTCGTGGAAGTTCACGGCTTTCCCTTCGGCATAGTTGTTTTTCTTTCTTTTGATTTGCAGATCTACTACGTCGCCCGGTACTACATAAGGAACAAAAACGACCAGGTCATTTACTCTCGCGATGGCTTTTCCTTCGGCAGCCACATCCGTTATCATTACCTTTTCGAGCAAGGGAAGCTCTTTCTTCGTACGTGCCAATTCTACACTGTTTTAATAGATTTGTCCGCAAAAATAGGCAATTTTATCAGTAATGAAAAGTTGCCGGATTATGGCACGTAGTCCGCACGGATATATTCGGTTAACGGCAGGCGGAGGACTTTGATGCCTTCAATCACGCATTTGGCGATCCGGTATGCGCCGTAGGAGTTGAAGTGGGTGTTATCTTCCAGCGCATCCGGTTGGTTGGGGAAGGTATTTGCCGGGTAGTGTACGAATGCTTTCTTGGATTCTTCCACTCCGATGGCCTCGTAGAGCGTGCGGGTCATGGCGTGCAAGTCGATCAAAGGGATGTTTTCTTTTTGCGCCAGCCACTTCATCGCTTCCGGATAGTCTTCGTGTGTGTCGATGATCTTCCCGTCTTTAAAACTTCTGCGTTGGGTAGGGGTGAGCAGTACCGGAACGGCTCCTTTGAGGCGCGCTTCGTCTACAAATATTTTCAGGTTGGTCATATAAGAATAGTATGCACCTTTGCCGGGGCCTTTTTGTTTTTGGTCGTTGTGTCCGAACTCAATGAAGATATAATCTCCTTCTTTCGTTTGGGTCAATAACTTCTTCAGGCGTCCGGCGGCAATGAAGCTACCGGCCGATTCTCCCGATTCGGCATAATTGGCAAAGGCCACACGGTCGTCGAAGAAACGGGGGATCATTTGCCCCCAGCTCGCCCAGGGTTCGTCTTCCTGGTCGACCACCGTGGAGTTTCCGCAAAGGAAGACGGTTGTAACATGGTCTGCCTTTTCGATCGTGAGGGCCGTCACTTGTGGGGCATTGCCGCCGAAGGCCAGACTGAGTTTATCGTCCCAGTTGAGCTTGCGCTCTTCGCGTGGTTTGACCTTGACGTGTTCGGTATCCGAGATTCTCGTATTTCGTTTATTGACAACGAAGGTACGTTCTACGATCTCTCCTTTTCTTGTCGGCAGGTCTTCGATGAACAAACGGCGCGATTCACCCCATACGGTGGTCGATCCGGCTTGTTTCCGGGAGCCGATACGGATGGTTACTTTGTAATTTCCATCGGGAACATCGACGCTGATGCTGTCGGGTGTTTTCTCTTTGGTGAAATCGAAGGCGTAAGATGTTTGTTGCGCCTGGCAAGCGGCGTATGCCGCAAGACCTGTCCATAGTATGTACATTCTGATCGTTTGCATGGTATAAAATATTTGTTGTTATCGTGAGGCTAAAGGTATATGTTTTGCATGTGTTGCTAAATAGAAAGCCATACGTAAAGATAGATTTTTGTATATTTGAGACGGGTTTCCCTAACATTATTATCAGGGATTGCTGGCATTAAGAACGAATTGATTATCTTTATCCCAAGTAAAACATAAAAAGCTATGCATATGAAAAAGCTATTCTTATCCTGTTTATTGTTGATGTGTGCGGTAGCGACATTCGCCCAACCGCCTGTATACTTATTCTCTTATTTTACGGGTAACAGTACCGATGGTTTGCATCTGGCCTATAGTACCGACGGACTGAAGTGGGAAGCATTGAACAACAACCGGTCTTTCCTCAAACCTGAGATAGGGAAGGCGAAGCTGATGCGCGACCCAAGCATCTGCCGGGCGCCGGACGGAACATTCCATATCGTGTGGACTTCCGGTTGGACGGACCGCGTTATCGGCTACGCTTCATCAAAAGATTTGATCCATTGGTCGGAACAGATCGCCGTTCCGGTCATGGTACACGAGCCTACGGCCCGCAACTGTTGGGCGCCGGAATTGTTTTACGACGAGCCGTCGAAGACCTATTATATCTGTTGGGCCACGACCATCCCCGGGCGCCACAAGAAGGTGCAGGCCGGCGACAGCGAAAAGGGGTTGAACCACCGCATCTATTGTGTGACGACCAAGGACTTCAAGCTGTTCTCGGAGACGAGGCTGTTCTTCGATCCGGATTTCAATGTGATCGATGCGGCCATTGTGAAGGATCGCAACGGCGAGCTGCTGATGTTTGTGAAGAACGAGAACGCCAATCCGCCCGAAAAGAATATCCGGGTGACGAAGACCGGCGATATAACGGATGGCTTCCCGACCGAAGTATCCGGCCCGATAACCGGGGACTATTGGGCTGAAGGCCCGGCTCCGCTTGTTGTGGGCGATTATATCTATCTGTATTTTGATATGTACCGCGACCGTAAATACGGGGCGGTGCGGACGAAGGACGGTGTGAACTGGGAGGATGTTTCGCACTTGGTGTCTTTTCCCCAGGGTGTGCGCCACGGATCGGCCTTTACCGTCGACAGGGGAGTGCTGGGTTGGTTGCTGAAACCTGCCGCGGAGGAGGCGAAGCCTGAAAAGGAAGAGAAACCCGATGAGGCTGCCACCGAAACTCCCTCCGGGGCGCCGGAATAGATGCGCAGCCGCGTTAAGGACAGCAGCGGAAAGCCCGGAGCGGAGCGGAACGAAGTGCAGCGAAGCGAGGACTTGCAGCGGATGGCCTGGGCCGCAGGCAACGCCCAAATCCAAAGGATAAATATGTGTATAATATAATATAGAATGAAATGATTATGAACGAAATGTTTTGTGTAAAAGGAAAAGTGGCCGTGGTAACAGGGGCCGGTGGTGTTTTGGGCGGAAGTATAGCGAAGAGCCTTGTGCAGGCCGGTGCCAGGATCGTGGCGATCGATATTCGCCGGGAGAATTTGGACAAGCGGGTGGAGGAACTGACCGCTCTGGGCGGGGAAGCCATAGGCGTGGTTGGCAATGTGCTTGACGTCCAAAGCCTGGAGCAGGTGGCCAAAGAAGTGCTGGCGAAGTGGGGGCGCATTGACATCCTGCTGAATATTGCAGGCGGAAATACGCCCGGAGGAACGCTGGCGCCCGACCAGCCGTTCTTCGATATGCCGGTGGCCGAGTGGGAAAAGGTGACGAACCTGAACATGAACGGCACCGTGTACCCGTCGATGGTGTTCGGGCGGATCATGGCGGAGCAGAAGAGCGGCTCTATCGTTAATGTATCTTCGATGACGGCCTATTCGGCCATTACCCGTGTGCCGGGGTATTCGGCGGCCAAAACCGCGGTGAGCAACTTCACGCAGTGGCTGGCCACGGAGATGGCGCTGAAGTATGGCGACGGCGTGCGTGTCAACGCCATTGCGCCCGGATTCTTCATTGGCGACCAGAACCGCGCCGTGCTCATCAACCCCGACGGGTCGCTTACCGACAGGAGCAAGAAGGTGCTGGCCAAGACGCCCATGGGCCGCTTTGGCGATATATCCGAACTGAACGGAGCCGTGCAATTCCTGTGCAGCGATGCGGCAAGTTTCATAACCGGCGTCGTGCTGCCTGTTGACGGCGGGTTCAGCGCTTTTAGCGGAGTCTGAACGATGGAGAAGACCTGGAGATGGTTTGGGAAAAAAGACAGGATCACCCTGCAAATGCTGCGCCAGATAGGCGTTGAAGGCATTGTTACCGCCTTGCACGACGTACCCAACGGCGAAGTATGGACGCCGGAAGCGATCCGCGACCTGAAGACGTACATCGAAGACGCCGGACTGCGCTGGTCGGTCGTAGAAAGCCTGCCCGTCAGCGAAGCGATCAAGTACGGCGGCGACGAAAGAGACCGGCTGATAGACAACTACATCGCCAGCTTGGCCAACCTCGGCAAAGCCGGCATCCGGACGGTGTGCTACAACTTCATGCCGGTGATCGACTGGATCCGCACAGACCTCGACTATAAGCTGCCCGACGGCTCGTCGACACTCTTCTTCAGCAAAGAAAAGTTCGCTTACTTCGACGTATTCGTCCTCAAACGCAAGAATGTCGAAAAAGACTACACCCGGGACGAGCTGAACAGGCTCGCAAAGCTCAACCAATCAATGACCGAAGCCGAAAAAGACCGGCTCATAGATACGATCATCGTAAAGACGCAAGGATTCATCAACGGCAACATCAAAGAAGGCGACCAGAACCCTGTAGCTATCTTCAACCGCCTGCTGAGCCTGTACGACGGGATCGACAAAGACCGCCTGCGCGAACATCTCCGCTACTTCCTGAACCGCATCATGCCCGTCTGTGAAACATACGGCATCCACATGTGCATCCATCCCGACGACCCGCCCCGCCAAGTGCTCGGCCTGCCCCGCATCGTCACCGGCGCCGAAGACATCCGGTGGATACTCGATGCCGTAGATAACCCCCATAACGGCCTGACTTTCTGCGCCGGCTCGCTAAGTTCGGGAGCGCAGAACGATGTGCCTGCAATGGCCAGGGACTTCGCCGGACGCACGCGCTTCGTCCATCTGCGGAGCACCGAGATCCTTCCGAACGGAGATTTCATCGAAGCCCCGCACCTGGAAGGCCGCGGCCACCTGATTGAACTCGTACGGATATTCGAAAACGAAGATCCGCACCTGCCCATGCGCGTCGACCACGGGCGGTTGATGCTGGACGATGCCGGCTACAATCCCGGCTACGCCTTTCACGGCAGGATGTACGCCCTGGCGCAGATAGACGGCGTGATGGCAACCATCCGTCAAGAAGGATAGTTCTCCCATTCGCCGCTTGGGGGTTCCGCGGGTTGGGTATCGGGTTCGTTGCCGCCGCCGGCGGAAATGAGATGGCGGAAGCTATTGAGCAGCCCGTTGATTTCGGTAATGGCGTGCTCAAACGAGGCGGCTGGTGTTCCGGCCGCCTCGTTATATTGTGCGGGGATGGAGACGCCAATCAGGAAGCGGAGTTGTTTTTCGAGTTTCCGGCGTATGCTGTCGCTGCTGCCCAAGGCTTTCCGGAATGCTTTTTCTTCACCGCGTGCATAGAGTATTTCTTCGGCTTGGCGGGCCAGCGCGGCAATTTCGTCTACGATTGTTTTCAGTCCGGACTGTGTCAGCAGCGGCAGGATCGCGGCGGTGCGCAGGGCGTCGACCATCTCGATGGCGTTGGCGACAAGGGCGGCCTGTGTGTCGTTATATGCGGTTTTCAGGTAGGGGTGCGCCACGTTTTCCATGATCTTTGCGCTATCGAGCCGTTCGCCTTCTATATATCCTAACATTCCTCTGAGCATGGCTTTGAGGGCGACCATTCTCCGTCGGACTCCCGCAATGGTATTTACCAACTTTTCTGTTTGCAGCAGTGCCGGATTGCGCCGGAAGATCTCTGTCAGTTCATCAAACGAGGCTTTGGCCTGGTTGTAGACTTTGCTGACGCCGAGGATCTGCGCTAAGGCAAGCGGGAGCGCATGATCGAAGAAGAGACGCTGCAGTTCGATAAATTCCGAAAGTTTCAAACCATGAAACTTAAAGGCTTGAATAGGTTTTTTGGCCATAGTTTTAATTTTATCTGCGGTTTCTATCTGAAGTTGTACTTGTTGGATACAAAGAAATATTTATTTTAAAGATCATCAAAGCAAATGGCGTCTTTTTTTGCCTTTATATAAATGAATTAAGTATTTCCCTATTTATAGTGGATCATTTGGTGGAGTTTTGAAGACCTTCCCTATTTATAGGGGATCATTTGGTGGAGTTTTGAAGACCTTCCCTATTTATAGGTTATTCTTTGGTGGGGTTTTTGAAGTCCCGCGGCTGCCAAGGCGGCGTTGCCCGTAATCCGGTTAAAATATTTATATTTGCGCCCTATTAACTATAATTTAAGGAAAAGGATAATGATTACAGTTTCAAATGTTTCGGTACAGTTTGGCAAAAGAATATTGTTCAATGATGTGAACCTGAAGTTTACCGGCGGCAATTGCTATGGCATAATTGGGGCTAACGGCGCCGGTAAATCGACGTTTCTCCGCACCATTTCCGGTGATTTGGATCCAACAACAGGCTCTATCATGTTGGGGCCGGGCGAACGCCTTTCCGTACTGAGCCAGGATCACTTTAAGTGGGACGCTTTTACAGTGATGGATACTGTAATGATGGGACATACGGTTTTGTGGGACATCATGAAACAGCGCGAAGTGCTTTACGCCAAAGAAAATTTTACCGATGAAGACGGATTGAAAGTTTCCGAACTGGAAGAAAAGTTTGCCGAGCTGGACGGATGGAACGCAGAAAGCGATGCGGCGTCGCTGCTGAGCGGGCTTGGCATCAAAGAAGGTAAACATTATGTATTGATGGGCGACCTCAGCGGTAAAGAAAAGGTGCGCGTCATGTTGGCGCAGGCCCTTTACGGCAATCCCGACAATTTGCTGCTGGATGAGCCTACCAACGACCTGGACTTGGAAACGGTGATCTGGCTGGAAGAATATTTGTCCAACTTTGAGCATACGGTGCTGGTTGTAAGCCACGACCGCCACTTCCTGGATTCGGTCTGCACACACACGGTGGACATCGACTTCGGTAAGATCAATTTGTTTGCCGGCAATTACAGCTTCTGGTACGAATCCAGCCAGTTGGCGCTTCGCCAGCAACAGAATCAGAAGGCCAAAGCCGAAGAAAAGAAAAAAGAACTGGAAGAATTTATCCGCCGCTTCAGCGCCAATGTGTCCAAGAGTAAACAGACTACGAGCCGCAAAAAGATGATCGAAAAGCTCAACGTGGATGAAATCAAGCCTTCTTCACGTAAATATCCGGGTATCATCTTCACCCCCGAGCGCGAACCGGGCAACCAGATCCTGGAAATATCGGGGTTGTCCAAAACCTTAGACGACGGGACGGTTCTCTTTAAAGATGTAAACTTCAACATCGAAAAAGATGATAAGGTTGTATTCCTTTCCCGCGATCCGAGAGCAATGACCTCACTCTTTGAGATCATCAACGAGCAAATGAAACCGGATACCGGACATTTCAAGTGGGGAGTAACCATCACAACGGCCTATTTGCCGTTGGATAATACCGGCTTTTTCGAATCGGAACTGAACTTGGTCGATTGGCTGGGCCAATACGGCGAAGGCAATGAAGTATATATGAAAAGTTTTCTGGGACGGATGCTTTTCTCCGGAGAAGAGGTGTTGAAGAAAGTCAATGTGCTTTCGGGCGGGGAAAAGATGCGTTGCATGATCGCCCGTATGCAGTTGCGCAATGCCAATTGCCTGATCTTGGACACTCCGACCAACCATCTGGACCTTGAATCCATCCAGGCATTCAACAACAATCTCAAAAACTACAAGGGCATCGTGCTGTTCGCTTCACACGACCACGAATTTATCCAAACCGTGGCCAACCGGATTATCGAGCTGACCCCGAACGGCATTATCGATAAGATGATGGAGTATGATGATTATATAACTTCGGATCATATCAAAGAGATCCGCAGCAGAATGTACGGCGATCAATAAGCCGGCTTGCCGTAAACCAACCTGCCCTTTGAGTCTCCGAACAGGTTGTCTCCCACGGCGTTTAAAGCAAAACCTGTAACAACAACCTGTTGCAGGTTATTGCAATCCATAAACGCTCCATAGCCGATAGACGTAACTCCCGGCGGTAGGATCAGCGTGCTGTTCAGGCGGCCGCAACCGCTAAAGACCCGTTGCCCGATCGTTTTAAGTCCGTTGGGCAGCTTGATCCTCAACATATATTTTTTCTGGGTGAAGGTAAAATCGGGCAGGTCGGTCGCTGTCGTTTTAGAAATATCCACCGATACCAGATTGGACATATAGTCTGTGATCAGCTTCAGGTCATTCTCATCCAGCTTGCCTTCCACCGTCAGGAAATTAATGTTCTTGGGTTGCAGCCCCATCGTCTGTATTTCCGCTCTCAGGCTGCTTTGCATACTTATTTGCAGCCTGACCTCAACCGGTTCTCCTTCGATGAATGCGAAATTCTCCCATCTTTTCTTTAAGCGGTATTCATCACGGCTGCCCGCCGGTATGAATATAGCCGTTACGGCGTCCGACAAGGCATATTCAAACAGGTTCGGGGCTGTTTTTTTATTGATCCGGCAGCTCTGTAAGCTATTGCATCCCAAGAAAGCGCCCTCTTCGATGTTCTTTATCTTTTCGGAAAGTATGATCGTCTTCAAGGTCTGTTTGCCGTAGGGAATGTCGCCGTCCAAAAAGCAAAAGGCATACGCGGGGATGCAGTTTGGAGGATACACATAAAATCTATCCGTATAAGTGCCGGCCTTCCCTGCATAAGGTTTAATATCCACATTGGAAATATCCAGGACCTCCAGACGGGGGAATCCGTCGCGGAGATGCTTGAAATCGATCGCATTGATCTTGCCGACAACAGTCAGGTTTGTGACATTATTCGCCTCTTCCGCCGTTAGTTGGGAGATCATGGTTCCGGGCTTACTTACATAAAGTGCTTTGTACACTTGTGCGGTTGCCCGAAAACTGTTAGCAGCCAGGGCAATCCCGATAAATATCAAACAACATATCTTTCTCATTATTTCATTGCTTAGTTTACAAATATAGATAAATATCCCATAAAATGGCCCTTTTCACGTTTCAATGTGTATTTTTGTTCATACAATTAACATTTTCAGTAAAAACCGCAGTAAAATGGAAGTTGAAAAGCAAACGACACCATATCCCCGTCGTCCGGCCCTGCCGGTATGGGCGGCCGTTCTCCTGTATATCATTGCCTGCTTCGTTTCCATGGGTTTGTTGCATGGCTGCCTGCTGAGCTTTTTTTCCATACTGCCGGAATCCGGATCAACCGGCCGTATGATCATCGAAAAGTTAGTCTTGTTCGTTTCTTCGGTGGTAGCCGTTTGGGCGTGCGCTGTTCTTTTCCTGAAGCATGTAGACCGGCGTCCCGTAAGCGAGCTGGGGCTTGACATCAAAGGACGGTGGAAGGATTGTTTGGCCGGCTGCGCTTTTGCAGCGGTATTCTACCTCATCGGCTTTGCCGTTTCATTGAAGCTGGGGGCCGTTAAAGTTACCGGCGCAACGATTGATTTGGGCGTAGCGGCCGGTACTTTCAGCGTCTTCCTCTTTGCCGCCGCAATGGAAGAGATCATGATGCGCGGATATGTACAGGGCCGGCTCGCGGCAAGAATGAATAAGTTTTCGGCCATGGCCATATCTGCTCTTCTGTTTTCCGTTATACACATACCGAATCAACATATCGGTATTCTTCCGCTTGTGAATCTCTTTCTGGCCGGGCTGTTGCTTGGGGCGCCCTGTATGTATACCCGTAATCTGTGGTTCTCAATCTCTTTACACACGGCGTGGAACTGGATCCAAGGCCCTGTTCTGGGCTACGAAGTGAGTGGTACCAGGATGTTTCCGTCAATGATCCGGTTGCATTTACCGGAAGAAAATATCATCAACGGCGGACGGTTCGGCTTTGAAGGCTCCATCCTCTGTACGATCCTGCTGATTGCAGGAACAGCCTTGATCATAGGATGGCATGAAAGAAAAGACGACGCGGGATGAAGCCTTCATACGGTTATTTCTTGGAGAACCAATACACGCCTGTCTTTCCGGCGGGTATATTGAAGTGGTATTGTCCGCTGATGTTCAACGATTTGTTTATTACGGAGACTGTGCCTCTTGCCGGATCGATGTGTTTGATCTCATAGCGGCCGCTTGACAATGGAAGCGGAACCGTATTTTCCGACGGAGAATAGATGATACAGTCCGTATCGGCTTTTACCAGTAAGCGGTAGCCGGCCGTATTGTTTTCTGCCGCTTGCATCTGCGCTGCGGCTTCCAGGAAACGTTGATCTTTTACGGGAAGTACGGGGCATGATCCTCCCGCCATGAATACGGCCCACGCCATGGCGGGATAATTCTGTGCGTAATAGGTTACGGCCTTTTCGGGGAAGCGGTTCCGGTATTCGCTTACGGCTTTGTAGGCTTCGGCAAATGTGACGTTGCCTACTTCCATCTTGCGTGCGTGCTGGCGCGGGGCCAGGTTCTTGCCGCCTTCGGGCGCGTAAACCGTTCCGTCGTTCTTGTAGTGCCAGTAACGGATGTCGATCATGTCTACAACGGCGGCGCGTTTAGGGTCGTTCAAGATGGCATCCTGCACGTCTTTGGTCGTGCTGAGGGCTATCATGGCGTGTTTGCCGGTTTCGGCTTTCCATTCGGCAATGACATCCAGCCAAAACTCCACAAAATGTAACGGGCCGGTAAATTCCTGACTGATCAGCTGGACGACATTGTCGTTGCCGGCAAAATTGTCGAGGCACTGACGGATATAGTTCCGGTGCAGCTCGCGGCGTACCGGATGGGAAATATCATAGAATATTTCGGCTACGAATATGCGTTTGTCGCCGGCGAAATGTACCGGCTCGGGGAAGTCCGTGTGGTTGATGTTGTTGGCCGTGCGCCAGGGTGAATCCACCCAGTGCGCGCCGGCTTCCAGGATATTGTGCTGGAAATAGTTCTGATGGAAGAGCAGCAGTCCGGCTTCGGCGCCTTTGTCGGCAAATGCTTTCAGTCGCGCCCAATACCAGGGATTCGGGCGGTTCAGATCGTATTTGCTCATGCCGTCCCAGGCTATTTCGTTGCTACCGGTTCGCGCGAAAGGCTGTTCGTAAAAAGGCCCCCACGCATCGCCGTCGCGCCGGCGAATGCGTTGATGGTCGTCGCGGCGGCGGTCGTACCATAGTCCGTAGTTATGGTCGAGCACGCTCATGTTTCTTTTCTTCATAAAATCAACGACCGAGTCTATGCGGTCCGTCAATCCCCGTCCTTCCCTTCCCGGAACGAAGCGCGTGATGTGCAGGGCTGCTTGTCGGACGGCTGGCGTCCGGAGCTTGCCGTTCCACCAGGGCACGTTGAGTTTTCCGCCTGTGAGCAGCGCTCCGTTCACGGTCAATCGTCCATCGGCGATCCGGATTTGGTTCGTCGGCGTTGGCGGATCGTTTTTCAGGGCGATCTGTTCAATGGATCTGAGTGCCGCCGGCTTTTCTACGGTTATTCGTTGCCGGTTGATCCACATTTCCAGTGTCAGTTTGGGTTTTTTGGCTTCCTGCGCCAGCTCCATGGCGGTTTCCACGGTCGGGCTGGTCGAAGCGTTGGTATTCATCGGTAATATGCGGGCGCGCGCAGACATATTTTTGCCTGTGCGTTCGGCCAGCTGTGCATAGAAGAGACTGCGGGGTTGGACGTGGTTGTTGGCTTCGGCCCAATCGCCGTTGCCTGAATATTGCGCCCAGCAGCCGTATGCTCTGTTCGCCGCATCTGCCGTTGGCGAGTAGCACTCTATTTCGGCGGCGGTGCATTGCCAGAAGAGGCTGTTGCCGGTGTTCCATCCGGCGCCGTTGCCGGATTGCCCCAGGTTCTTGAACGACAGGTTGTGCCCGTCTATATTTACAATATCGAACAGCAGGCCGCAGGCCCACGAGCTTACCGGGCCGCTGAAGCCTAAGGATCCTTTGGTTTCGCACTGGACGAAAGCGTTCGGTCCGGCGGCGCAGTATCCCACGGCGAAGTCGTGGATGCCGTGTTCGGAATAGCAGCGTTGGAAGAGGGTTTGCTGGCCGTAGGTCAGGAAGGTGTTCCGGCGCATCCCTCCCGTTTCGGATATGGGTTCGACGGATATGCAGTCTTCTACCGTTATTTTTCCGGCCGTGGGTTGAAGGATGACGGCGCTTCCGGCGAAATGTTTGAAATTGACTTTTTGCACCCAGCAGTTTTCTGCGTTTTCAATCGAGATGCCCGTCCAGCAATGGTCTTCATCCTTGGGACAGTTTTTATTGTAGTCGGAGATCAGCGTCAGGTTGGAGATTCCGGCATGACTGATGCGCCCCGTCCATTTGTACAAAAGCAGTTCGGCTCCGCCCAATGTTTCGTCCAGCGCTGCCGTCAGCGGGGCGTCAATGGTTATTTGGTTGCCGGAAAGGCCGGTGATGCTTCTGTCCCAGCATACATCCGTTTCTCCCGGTTTCCATCCCAGCGCACCGAGGTCGCCGCCAAAGACCTCGCAGCCCAGCGCTTCGATCCACGCTTGGGTAGAGGGGCGGATGATAAATACGCGGCTGCCTTTTTGCAGTTTCCCGCTTGTGGCGAGCGTCATGCCGACGGCATTGACGGGAACGTAGGAAGAGGTGACGCGCAGGGTGTCCAGGATCTCAATGTTCTGTTTTCCTTCCACGTAGATGGCGGTCCCGCGGTCTGTTCCTTTCTTGAGCAGCACGGTTTCTTCTTTGTCCAATCCTTGCAGCACGACTCCCGACGTTGTGATGTACAGCGGCTTGCCCAGCTCATGCACGCCTTTGTCTAAAAGAACGGCTCCACGGAACCCGTCTTTGGCGGGCGGCAGGGAAGAAACATGATCTATGGCCCGCTGAATTTCAGCAGAGCGGTCTCCGGATCGATGGGGAACAAAAACGGCGGATGGAACGGCCGGAATATCTTGTTCCGAGTTCATGTATCCGCAAGCTGAAAAATCCAGGATACGGTTGCCTTTGGCATCTGTGACGTAAACCGGTTTTCCGTTCTCTACTTTTAAAGGGAAGGCTTGCGCGTCTGCCTGCACAAGCCCGATGCTTGCCAGGACTAAAATGGATAGAATTGTTTTCATCATTTATTTTAAATTAAAGTCTCATGGGGCGGGGCTATGATCTTCCTCTCCATTCATTTATGTATTCACTTGGCGTTTGATTGTATTTTTTGCGGAAGCATTTGGTGTAATAGCCCGAATCTTTGAAGCCGACGGCATAGGCGACTTCGGATATGCTCATGTCGGTGTTTTTGAGGAGTTCGACGGATTTATTCAGGCGTATTTCTTTCACCAGGTCAACCGGGGCCAGGCCGGTCAGGCTTTTCAGTTTTTTGAAGAAAGCCGAGCGACTCAACCCGATCGAGGCTGCGATGGTGTCTATATTGAAATTGCAGTTGTCCATATTTTCTTCGATCACTTTGTGGATCTTGTCCAGCAGCTGTACGTCTTTTTTCACCAAGTATTGTTCGTAGTTGTCTGTTTCCGAGTTTTCCCTGTGTTGCCATACGCGTTCGCGGAACAGTTTGCGTTCGCGCAGCAGCTGGTCGATGCGTGCAACGAGGTATTCTTTGCTGAAAGGCTTGGTGATGTAGGCATTGGCTCCCTGGCTGATGGCGTTTGTCTTGGCGTCGTCGTCGTTCTTTGCCGTCAGGATAATTACCGGAATATGGCTGATTCGGAAGTCCTGACGGATATGCCGCAGCATTTCAATGCCGTCCATTTCGGGCATCATCTGGTCGGTCACGACGATGTCGGGGTGGCGCAGATGTACTTTCTTCAGTCCTTCTACTCCGTTGCAGGCGGTGTATACGTTGAATTTTTCTTCCATTTGCAGCTTGACCAAGCTCGCGAGGTCTTTATTGTCTTCAACGATGAGCAGGGTGGGCAGCGATGTGTCGATCGGTTCTTCGTCGGGCTGTTCGCCGTCGGGCAAGGCGTCTGCCGGCAGGTTTTTTTCTGTTATTTTATCGTTGTCGCTCACATAGAAATCGACTTCGGAGGGTTTATAGTGCGCTTTGCCCAGCAGCAGCTCGATGTTGAAGGCGGCTCCTTTCTGCGGCTGGCTTTCGGCAATAATGGAGCCGTGGTGCAGGTGTACGATCTCTTTGGAGAGGGCCAGGCCGATTCCCGTTCCTTGATAATAGGTGCTCCGCGGGTCTTCGATCTGCGAGAAACGCTCGAATATTTCGCTCAGTTTGTTTTGTTCGATGCCTATGCCGGAGTCTTCGATGCGGATGCAGCATTTTTTTCCGTCGTCGGTAATTCCTACGCTGACAAAGATGCGTCCTCCCGCCGGGGTGAATTTAAAGGCGTTGGAAATGATGTTTCTCACCACGATCCCCAGCCTTTCCTTGTCTGCCCAAACCATCAGCGGCTCGTCGGGCAGGTGAAAGGCATAGTCTATTTCGTTTTCTTCGGCCAGCATCTGAAATTCTTTGCAGAAAGCGTTCATCAGGCTGTTGAGGTTTACCTGCGATATGTGCAGGCGCATTTTGCCGTTCTGTATTTTGCGGAAGTCGAGGATCTGGTTCACGAGTTGCAGCATCTGGTCGGTGCTTTTTTCCATCAGGTCAACGTATTGGAGTCCTTTGGGAGAGAGTCCTTCTTTCTCTTTGAGTTCCTGTATCGGCCCTTTGATGAGGGTTAGCGGCGTGCGCAGCTCGTGGGATATATTGGTGAAGAATTTTATTTTGAGTTCGGACAGTTTTTGCTCGATATAGATGTCGTTCTTCATTTTCATGAGCAGCAGGCCCAGGCGAACGGCAAAGTAGAGCAGGACGGCCCCGGCGACGATGTAGATGAAGCAGGCCCATCTGCTTCTCCACCACGGGGGGAGGATTGTGATTTGCAGTGTGCGTTCGGAGATCCTGTCGGGGTTTGCTTCGTCTACGCTCTGTACACGGAACAGGTAGTTGCCCGAGGGTACGTTGGTGTAGGATGCGATGCGGTTCTTGCCGTTGAAGTGCCACTCTTTTTCGTATCCTTCGAGGATGTATTTATAGGAAATGCGGGTGGGGTTGAAGTAGTTGAGCGCCGCAAATTCCAGGGCGAACATCGACTGGTCGTGCTTGAGCGTGATCGCTTGGGCATACTTGACGGATCTTCCCTTGACCGGGTTGTCGCGGAAGTTCCACAGTTCTTTATTGGATATTCTGAAATCGACAATGCAGGTTTGGTAGTCTACGTTGCGGGATTCCAGCTTTTCGGGGTTGAACACCAAGATGCCTTCGCGGCAACCCAGCCACAGCTCGTTGTTTGATGTTCTTAATGATGATCCTTCTTCCATGACGACGTTCAGGAAGCCGTCGTATTTGTCGTAGTTGCGAAAGAGTTCCGTGTGCTTGTCGAAGCGCGACAGCCCGCTCTCGGTCGTCATCCAGAGGTTTTTCCCGTCGTCTTCAACGATGGACACGATCACGTCCGTATTCAGTCCTTCGCGCATACCGTAGGTTTTAAATACGGGCTTGTGCGTTGCTTCGTCGTATTTGATCAGTTTGTTCAGCCCGCCGCCGAATACGCTGACCCAAATCTGTGCGTCGGTATCTTTATACAGCACGTAGATGTCGTTGTCGGCAATGTTGGAGCTGGCGCTTTCTTCGCGGTAGGTTTCAAACACGATCTCTTCGGGCGAGTCGAAGCGGCCGTCGAAAGACATCAGCCCGTCGGTTGTTCCGACCCAGATGCGGCCGTTCCCGTCTTCCGTTATGTTCCTGACTTCCATGTACAGCCCGTAAAGCGGGTAGTGTTTGAAGCCGTTGTACTTGTTCTTGAACGTGGTTTCGTCTCCTTCTTCCCACACCAAGTTCAGCCCTCCTCCCATCAGCCCGACCCAGATGCGGCCTTTGCTGTCCTGGTACGTGAAGTAGGCGTCGTTGTGGTTGATGGTCGAAAGCACGTTTGTGTCGTAGGTGAAGCGGGTGAAGCGGAACCCGTCGGGCGCAAGGATGTCCGGCTGGGCTTTGACCAGTCCATTGCCTTTGGTTGAGAACCATAAATTCCCTTTGTCGTCTTCCATGATGTGATAGACGTTGCCAACGGATGAGCGGCCCGGAGAAAAAACTTGCTTCAATTGTCCGGCGCTACCCAGGCGGTAAAGGTCGGACCATCGTGTGCCGACCCATATGTCTCCGTTCTTTGCCTGGAACAAGGCCCTGATCCCTTTGTTTTCAATGTGTTTTTGGGTAGAATATTGTTGCGGCTCAAACAGCCTGAACTGTTTTCCGGGGAAATTCACCCGGTAGACGCCGTTCATCGTAGAGGTCAGCCACAGGATGCCTTCTTCGTCAATCATCAGGTCGAAGAAAAGCTGGTGCCGGTAGACGTTTGAAAAAGGTTTCAGTTCGTTCACGGCAATCATGGCTTGCTGTTCCCTGTCGAACATCAGCAGTTCGCCCGACGAGGCCATGAAGAAAAGCCCCTGTTCGCCGGCGTCCTGGTATTCAAACGTTCCAAGGGTGGCTCCGGATGCAAACGGGAAGCGCTTGGATGTGTTGTTCGGCGGGTCGTAGTAGAACAGCATCCGCTCGTCTTCAAGAAACCAGATCTTGTCGTACTTGTCGGCAAAGGCGTTTAGTATCCCGTTTGTTTTAAGGTCTACCGGCAGCCGGCGCAGCTCCCTGTAGCCCAGGTCGTACTCGTACAGCCCCTGGTTTTCTACGGATATATAGGCCATGCCCGATGAAGTGATCAAGATATTCCGGATGGGTTGGGATATGCCCGGCAGGTTGTATTTGTTCACCGTTCCGGATTGCAGGCCGATGCTGTAAATGCCTCCGTTCGTATCGCCCAGCCAGATCAGTTCGGGCGTTTCGTAGGCGCAGGTGAACAGCTCGCGCGAGGGCATGGCCATCTTGCGCCGGATAAGGTCGGCCGGTTTATTGCGCAAGTCTTCTCCTTTTCTGAAAGAGAATATCTTGTAGTCCTGTCCTATCCAGTTGATATATTCGGCAGTTTCTACAAATACGTTGTGCTTCAGGCGGGAGTCGTGGGGGTTGATGTCGCCGCCGGCATCGTGCAGGAGCGTTATTTCAATCTTCCTGTCGGGGGTTGCGTAGGCACGCAGCAGATTTTTGTCCTTGGTCAGCAGAAGGACTTCCCCGTCGGTTGTGTTTTGTATCTTGATGATCTGTGTATTGCCCGAATAGTCTTTCACGTCGTGATACACCGCTTGGAAGCGCTCGTAAAGCCTGTCGAAAATGTACAGTTTGCGGTCGATGGTTTTGATCCACAAGAACCCATTCTTGTCTTCGACGATGCTTTGGATCTTCCGCGGCGGTATGTCGGAATAAGAGCCTTCCCTGTTGTTGTATGTTTTGAACTTGCTGCCGTCGTAGCTGCACAAGCCATACCAGGTGCCGAACCACATGAAGCCGTCGCTTCCTTTCAGGGAACAGTGTACGATATTGTTGGGCAGTCCCTGTTCGACGCTATAATGCTCGACGATGATGTTGGGCGCGGCAAACAACGGAAAAGGAACAAGCAAAAGTATTAGCGGCAAAAGATGTTTTTTCATGGCTCGTCAGAATGTCGGAGTTAGTTTAATTGATTATCAAAGATAACCAAAAACGCGATACCTCTGCTTAATTGGCTTTGGGTTTCTCTCCAAACTCGGTTTGCTGGCGTTCGACTTCAATCAGCACCTTTTCTTTTTCTTCGTCTGTCAGGGTTGTTTTACCGGCGTTGCTGTTTGCCTGCGGCGCTGCGGTTGCCGGTCCGGCTGCTCTTTCCTGCTCCGCGAAACAGAAAGGAAGACCGGACGGGATGCTTTCAAATTCAATCTCCGCCGGCGCCGGCGCAAGGGCTCCGCCAAATTGGACTCGGGCTTCGACTTTGATCTTTCCGGCGTTGCGTGTCGAGCGGATCAGTACAGGGGCGGAGCCAAACTCCACTGCACGCGGATTGGCGCCGATGCGGGCGTCGCCTATGATCTCTCCTTCTCCCTCGACGGTAAAGACGATGTTTTCTTTGGCCAAGCGGCGAACGTTGCCGTTGTCGTCGGTCACCTCGGCTACGACAACGATGAAGTCGGAGCCGTCGGCTACGAGCTGCTTGCCCAGCCGGTCTACCGACAGGCGCAACTTGGTGGGGCGGCGGGACGGCATTTTCTTTTCGGTGCAAACCACTTTGCCGTTGATGATCCCTTCGGCTACCATGCTGACTTTTTCCCAGCTCTTCCTTATATAACTATATTCGCGCGCTTCCCAGAAGTCCCACACATTCTCGAACACCACGGGCGCATTGGGCGTATGGCCTTTGGCATGGACAACCGGTTTCGTCAAGACTTTGGCGCCGTCGTAAACAGATAGGCGAACCGAATCGCAGTTGCTGAACACAACGACATCGCCGTCTGAGAAGGGCGACATCTCGTGGGCCACGAAAACCATCGGGGCGTATTCTGCATCGGGCCGGAGATCGGCGGCCACCTGGCTGCGGAACATATAGTAGGCATATTTGGGCTGGCGGAAAGCGTCGAACAGCCCTCCCCAATACGGATCCGGATGGTAGCCGCGCTGGTGGTCGAACGAATGCCATTGCGCCCCGCCGATAAAGCCGCCGCCGGTGCGGAACATTTCGCCGTAGCTCTTGGCCAGCGAAAGGGCCTGAACCAGCAGCGGGCGTTCGCCCCAGCTCCGGCCGGCCCGGTTGTTGTTGTTATGGGCATACCAATCGTCTACGTTCTCGCCGAATTCGCGGGTGAAGATGTTTTGTTCGACGAGGCCTTTTTCGTCATCGCCCGGCCAGCCGTAAACAACGTCGTAGTGTTCCTTTACGCCTTCGGAGTGCATATCTGCGGCAGCCAGGGGCCGTCCGGGGTAGGGGTATTCGTCTTTGGTGATTTGCAGGGCTTCCAAAGCAAAGTCACGCGGGTAGCGGGTCTCGTTCAGGATGGGTTCCCACATCAGCACGGACGGATGGTTGCGGTCGCGGCAGATCATTTGGCGGGTGTTGAGGTGCACAAGGCGTTCAAACTCCGGATCCTTGTTCCAGAATTGCCAACCCGGAGTGGCGACGATCACAAACAGGCCCAGCTCGTCGCAGGCATCCATGAACGAGGGATCCATCGGATAATGGGCGGCGCGGATGATCCGGCACCCGGCGTCGCGCAAGCGCTTGGCGTCGCGCCATTGCTGCGAGTTGGGCACGGCGTTGCCCACGTAGGCAAAGTCCTGGTGGCGGTTGGTCCCAATCAGCTGGCCAAACGGTTTGCCGTTCAGCCAAAAGCCTTCCTTCCCTTTAAACTCGGCTTTACGGATGCCGGCGCGGGTAACGCCCCCGTCGATGCTCTGCCCGCCCGATTTGATGCGGGATTCTATGCGGTAGAGGTAGGGCGCGTCCGGCGACCACAGCTTCGGGTTCTTCACCGCAAACTGTTGGGCCACCTGCTTGGACTGACCGGAAGCCAGCGCGAGCTTGTTGGACACGCGGGCGATAACCGCCCCGTGCATATCGGTCAGCGTGGTTTCCACGGCGACTGTCCGGGCCTGGCTGCTGCTGTTTCTGACATCGGTGTCCACGTATACCTGCGCGCTCTTGCTGCCGATCCGGTCGAAGTGGACAAACACGCCGCCTCCGGCGACCTGGCCGGCTTCGATGGCATCCGTAATGAACACGGGCGACCTGGCGATCAGCCACACGTCGCGGTAGATCCCTCCGTGATAGGCGAAGTCGAGCGCATACTGGGGCTTGCCCGGGGGGTAGTTCTTGTCGTCGCGGTTGTCCGTATATATGGCAACCAGACACGTATCGCCCGGCTGGCAGCCGTTTCCGGTCAGGCTGACGGAGAACGGTAGGTAGCCTCCGAGGTGTTCCAGGACTTTCCTGCCGTTCAGGTAAACGGTTTGCTTGCCCATGGCGGCTTCGACGTGCAGGATGACCTCCTGTCCTTTCGTTTCGGCCGGCACGGCAAAGCGTTTGCGATACCACGCCGGCCCCTGGTAGTTGCGGCACCCGCTGGCTTCGGCAGGCATCAGCTCAACGGTGTGCGGGGTGGACACGATCTCCCAAGCGGAGTCGTCATAGTCCGTCGCCTGGGCGCCAGGGGCGTCTCCCTTACGATAGCGCCATCCGAGGTTGAAGTTATAGACCCGTCGGCCGCTTCCGGCAAGGGGGATGAATCCGGCAACCGAAGTTTGGCCGTCGGCCGCCGCCGGTTCCGCGCGATACGTTTCTGCCGCAAGCAGTGCGGGGATAAGCAAGGGTATAAACAGATATTTCTTCATGGGTTATGGGGTGTTATGGGGGTATGTATTATTGATTCGTTCGATGTCTTTCGTGCGCGATTCGGGGGTTACCTTCAGGTATACGATCTTGCCCGCCTTGAGTTCTGCCTCTACCGTGGTCTGCTCAGGGGCGTGCAACTTGAAGCGCACATCCCACTTCATGGGCCATGCCGGAAAGAGATAGATCTTCCGGCCGTTGGTTTGCAAGAGCATCTCCTGCATACCGATCATGCCGCTGCCGCCATGATTGTGGTCGGGCGACCAGTCGAACCCCGGCCCCCAGAAGGCGGGAAAGCGGTAAGGCCCGCCGGCCATCTTGAGCTTGGTGAGGCGCGCGGCTTCTTCCGTCAGACCAAGGCACGCCGCCCAGATGTTGTCTTGCTTCCAGCCGGCGTGCGACCGGAACTTCAGCGCATCCGGATCATAGATATAGGTATTGCGGGCGATGTCCAAGCTGTCTTTTCCCACGCCATAGATGCGCCAGGGGTATACCGGATAGAGCTGCGGCGTTTCCACATTGTTCACCCGCTCCCAGGTCTTGGCCGGCGCGATCATCGTTCGTCCCCCAACCGTGCGAAGCGGAACGGGCGGAAGGGTTTGGAGCATCTCGGGCTTCAGTCCGCCGGTCTCAAGCACAACGCGCAGGGCGGCAATGGTGCTCGATGCGTTGCAGGCCATCTTATAGGTTTCGCAGGCCGAACCCGGATAGAGAACCAAGTGGCCCTCGCCGTCCAGCTCCTTCCGCCCGCGGCGGGAAGCCAAGTAGCGGTAGTGCTCGTCGAAAAAGGTAAGGCAGCTCTCAATCAAGGGAAGGTACGGGCTGATGTCCATGCCGGCATAGCTCTTTGCCTCCAGCATCATCTGGCAGAACTCCAGCACGGTATCCCATTGATACTCGAGCCAGGCGTTGTACTCGAGCCCCTTGTCGAACCATCCGGGGCGCTCAAAGCCATACTCGGCGGGGTTGGGCAGGCCGAAGTTCTCGGTCTGTTCGGTAAAGCACGCTCCCTTGTGCCCCCAGTAAACCGCCGTGCGCAGCTCGGCGTTTTCGAGCATCCGGTTGTAGAGGTCAAACTGCGGGCGCATCATCTCCCAATCTCCGCTTTTGAGCATCGGCCAGTACACCAACCGCTGGTTCTGCGCCGTCATCGTTCCTCCGCCCCACTTCCGGTAGTCGGGAGTGAAGGCCTGCTTCCCGTCCACAAAGCAAGGGTCGAACGTAAACAGCCCGCCGTTGAACTTCGTCGGCGCGCTCCCAAAGGCGTTGCAGCCCAGCATATAGCGAAACAGCGTATAGTTGCGGGCATATTCCGAGGCTTCGCCCGTGGCTTCTATGTAGCTCCGTTGCCAAAAACCGTTCCACCACCGGCGCGAGCGCTCTTTATCGCCTGTCGTGATGCCGGCAATTGTTTTCTCCAGCCCCTCAAGCCAGGCGGCTACGTCGGGCGTCTGCCCCGTATGAAGCGCGATACGGATATGCTCCTTCCGCACGGGCCGGGGCGTGTGGAACTGCCAGACGCGGCAGTCCGTCCCGGCATACTCGCCATCGGCCGCCCCTATGTATCTCACATGTTCCCCCCAGAGCTTGCCGCCAAAAGTAAGGTTGGCCAGCGGGTTCATCAGCCGGTCTTTCACCGCATCCAACCCCTGCTGCGCCACAGCCGCGTCGAAAACCGTCTGCTCCGGGTTACGGTGGTAGAAAACAACCCCGTTCCCTTCCGCACGGATACTGTCTTTAGACGTGCAGCAGCCCTCGGGCGGCGCCCACTTATACGAATTTTGCTGTCCCTCGCCCTTGCGCAAGGGCCTGTCTCGGTAACGCCAACTCTCGTAATACACATCGGCCGTAACCGGCCGGCGGCTGTCAAGCTCAAGATGCACCACAGGACGGAACACATCCGCCCAAAGCCGGATGGCAGTTCCTCCGGCGGCAACCTCGACGTACCCGTTGTTCAGCTTCAGCTCCTGGCGGAAATCGCTGCCTGCCACAAAAGGATTCGGTGTGAGGCGCAACCTCACGCGCCCCTGCTTGAGCAGGCCGTTATGCTCGTCGAACGTTCCGCTCCGGCCGATATAGAACAGCACATCGCCCCCTTCCACCCACACGTTCAGGCCCACATCCCCGCCGCCGCAGGGCATGGACCCGGAAGAGTTCCGGCCGGGCGTGTCCCAAATGAGCGAAGGAACCCCTTCGCCCCGAAGCGCCCACAAACTGCACTGGAGCAGCGTAATACAAACGATCAATGCCTTCCTTTTCATCTAAAAGAAAAGACGGTGCAGGGGGGCGGGATGTACTCGCATTGCCGGAATCATATGAAACGGTAAATGGTCAATGGTTGAGGTCTTGATAAAAATTGTATTTTTGTGGCAATTTCAAACTCATCCTATTTGTTTTATGCAAGAAAAAATAATAATACTTGATTTCGGCTCACAAACGACGCAGCTTATCGGACGCAGGGTTCGCGAGCTGGATACCTATTGTGAAATAGTTCCTTACAATAGGTTTCCTTTTGGAGATGAAACGGTTAAGGGGGTAATTCTTTCCGGCAGTCCGTTTTCGGTATACGATGAGAATGGGTTCAAAACGGACTTGGACGGAATCCGCGGGAAATACCCGATTCTGGGCATTTGTTACGGCGCCCAATATATATCTTATACAAATGGAGGTAAGGTCGAGCCGGCGGGAAGCCGCGAATATGGTCGCGCCCATTTGGCGGATCTTGAAGCCGGCAATGCGTTGCTTAAAGGCGTGAGGGCGAACTCGCAGGTGTGGATGAGCCATGGCGACACGATCACGGCCGTTCCCGGCGATTTCAAGGTTATTGCTTCAACGGATAAGGTGGCCATTGCCGCCTATCAGGTAAAAAATGAAAATGTATGGGGTGTGCAGTTCCACCCTGAAGTGTTTCACACCGAAGACGGCACCCTGATCCTGCGGAATTTTGTTGTGGATATTTGCGGCTGCAAACAGGACTGGTCTCCGGCGTCGTTCATAGAAACGTCTGTTGCGCAGTTGAAAGAACAACTTGGAGACGATAAGGTCGTTCTGGCCTTGAGCGGAGGAGTCGATTCCTCCGTCGTTGCCGTGCTGCTGAACAGGGCCATCGGGAAAAACCTGACTTGCGTATTTGTTGACCATGGCTTATTGCGTAAGAATGAATTTCGCAACGTGATGAATGATTACGAATGTCTTGGCCTCCATGTCATTGGCGTAGATGCCTGTGCCAAATTCTTCAGGGAGCTAGCCGGCGTTTCCGAGCCGGAACAAAAACGCAAGATCATCGGCAAGGGATTCATTGACGTGTTCGATGAAGAAGCGCACAAAATTAAAGACGTGAAATGGCTGGCGCAAGGAACCATTTATCCGGACATCATCGAATCGCTCTCCATCACGGGAACCGTCATCAAAAGCCACCACAACGTGGGCGGCCTACCCGAAAAGATGAATCTCAAACTTTGCGAACCCCTGCGGCTGCTGTTTAAAGATGAAGTCCGCCGTGTAGGGCGCGGGCTGGGTATGCCGGAGCATTTGATCAATCGCCATCCGTTTCCGGGTCCGGGTTTGGCCGTTCGTATTTTAGGCGACATCACCCCGGAAAAAGTACGTATTTTGCAGGATGCCGACGATATTTTCATCCAGGGGTTGCGCGACTGGGGGCTTTATGACAGCGTATGGCAAGCCGGCGTGATTCTGCTGCCGGTTCAGTCAGTCGGCGTCATGGGCGATGAGCGTACTTACGAAAGGGCGGTCGCCCTTCGCGCGGTTACATCGACGGACGCCATGACGGCCGATTGGGCGCATCTGCCCTATAATTTTCTGGGCAAAGTTTCAAATGACATCATCAACAAGGTGAAAGGTGTGAACCGCGTCACTTACGACATCAGTTCCAAGCCGCCCGCTACGATTGAGTGGGAATAGAATAGGAGCCGCTGCAAACGGTACGTTACGGGCGTTGCCTGCAAATGCAGTGTTCGAGATGGTCGTCCACGTATCCGACGGCCTGTAAGAATGCGTAGCAAATGGTAGAGCCGAAGAATTTGAATCCTCTTTTCTTCATGTCCTTGCTTATGGCGTCAGACAGCGGGGTGGTTGCCGGATACTCGGCCGGCGTTTTAAAGTGATTGACAATGGGTTTGCCATCCGGTAAAAAAGACTTCAGGTAGCTGCGGAAGCTACCGAAGTCTTTTTGTATGGCCAAGTAATGCCGGGCATTGCTAATTGTGGCGGCTATTTTCAACCGGTTGCGGACAATGCCGGGATGCTGCATCAGGCGCGCTGCGTCGGCATCCGTAAAACGGGCGACTTTCTCCGCATCAAAACCTGCAAAAGCATCCCGGTAGCCTTCCCGTTTTTTGAGGATCGTGATCCAGCTCAGTCCGGCTTGCGCACTCTCCAATACCAGAAATTCAAACAGGGTTTTGTCGTCTTCGACCTCCTTGCCCCATTCCCGGTCATGGTAGGCTATGTAAAGCGGGTCGCCGCCCACCCATCCGCAACGTTGGTTGATGTAGTCTTCCATGCTTATCTGCGTAGCGTGAGGATCTCCCGAATCATATCGGGCGTGATGTCGTCACATTCTCCGAGCTTCCACCGGCGCTCTTCCATGCGTTTGCAAACCTTGTCGATGGCTTCTTCGTCAAGACCGTAGTCGGACAAATGTGTTTTTACGCCCATGGCTTCAAAGAAGTCTTCAACGGCTTTGATCGTTTTATCGACCGTAGACGCCTGGTCGGCTCCGCATACGCCGAAGACTTCGCACCCCAGCGACCGGATCTTTTCGAACTTGCTTTTCCACATCACCTTCATCACACCCGGAAGAACGATGGCTAGTGTTTGCCCGTGATCCAAACCGTAGAATGCCGTAAGCTCATGTCCTATCATGTGGGTGGCCCAGTCTTGGGGTCTGCCGTTACCGAACCATCCGTTCAACGCCCATGTCGAAGCCCACATCAGGTTGGCGCGCACGTCGTAATCGGTTGGCGTTTCCAGCGCTTTGGGGCCTTCCGCCACAATCGTTTTCAGCAGTCCTTCAAACAGCTTGTCCTGCAGCATGGAGTCGCCTTCATAATGTGTGAGATACTGCTCGGTGATATGCACAAACGTATCTACTACGCCGTTTCCCACCTGGCGGGGAGGCAACGTATAGGTGGTGGTGGGGTCGAGCACGGAGAATTTCGGGTAGACCAAAGGAGAAGCGAAAGACAGCTTTTCCTGTATGCCCGCCCGTGAGATCACGCTATTGCCGTTCATCTCGGAGCCGGTGGCCGGCAACGTCAGGATCGCGCCGAACGGCAACGCCTTTTTGATTTCCGCATCCTTGGAAAGGATCTCCCAAGGGTCGCCGCCCTCATAATATACCGCGGCGACGATAAATTTCACCGCGTCGATAACAGAGCCGCCGCCCACCGCCAGCAGGTAATCAATGCCTTTCTCTTTGATCAGAGCCACCACCTTCATACAGGTTTCGTACTGCGGATTCGGCTCAATACCCGGAAACTCGTGTACCTCATAACCCGAAAGCGCATCCGCCACCTGGCCATACACGCCATTCTTCTTGATACTACCGCCGCCGTATACGACCAGCACTTTATCACCGGCCGGTATTTCACCCTTTATCTGCCCGATGGTGCCTTTGCCGAACAGGATCTTTACCGGATTAACAAAACTGAAATTTTCCATTGTTAATGCTTTAGTTATTTCTTCTTGCCCACCGTCTGGGTAAGGATCGGCTGCATGTTCTCGTCCAACTTTAACGCTTCCTTCACCACGCCGGCGTCAAAGAACGCCCTGACAACAGTTGCCAGGCCTTCCGACGCGCAAAACAGGTAAATGTTTTGAGAGATAAACCCGCTATCGACCGCCCCCGAACCTTGTTTGCTCTTGTCCTCAACAAAGACAATGTTCACCGGCGCCGTCGCCACAAAATTCTGCTTGCCCATCTTCCCGCGGACGTCACCCTGCGCCTTCTGCACAAGTTTATTCGCCTTGGCGTCATAATAATAAACACCCGATTTCAGCACAACATACAAACTCAGTTCCTGCTTGTTGCTGGCCGAAGGAGCCGTGCGTTTGTCGCTACGGTTAAACCCCCATGCCGCCCATAGCATATTAGACAGCGTTTGGTTATCCAGATCAGCCGTGCTGAACTCACGGGAAGAAGAACGCTTGCTCAGCGCCTCCATAAGCGGCATACCGCCGGTTGTCACCGGTTTGGGAAGGACGATGTCCTGCGCCGAAACACTCAAAGCCATAAATAATCCTGCAAGTAAAACCGATTTCTTCATAACATTTCTTCATTTAGTGATTATAAATATTGATTGGCGAATATAGTATCATTATCATTCACACCCAAATTTATCATATCCCATTTATACCGGCATAAAAGCAAATGGTATTAAACTGTAAATCAATGTCGTTTATTTAAGCTATAACTTTTTCTTATTCAAGCAATAAGCCTTTTTTGTTTTATGCTAAAAGAGGGATTTTTTTAGCCTGAAACGAATTGTATATTTTGCGTTGGGCTTTCTTATTTTTGCGTTGGGCATTTGAAGTAAATGTGTTGGGCATTTTTCAAGCATCATATCAATAAACTGTTTTCTTTCATTACAGCTTTGGATGTTCCGAAATAAGAATATAATTTGCAAGGCATAATTTGCAAATTATTCTTCCGTCTTATC
>JAITSN010000053.1 GCA_031287715.1 Mediterranea sp. (in: CFB group bacteria) | reverse complement strand
CTCTTGTGGCAAACGGACAACTCTATCAGGCCGACTACCATAATGCACTTCAAAAAACAACGGCGTGAAAAATAGGAAACTTATTATTCAATATATTGGGAGATTAACATAGAATTCCCTTGGTAGGAAACATTCGGATTCACGGTATATAACAATGGCGTTGACGCTGCTTGTACCACAGTCAATTGCTCTTTCTCCTGCGTTTTCTTGTTCGTCAAATAAATGATCTGACTGCGCTGTGTGTCTCCCGTATTTGCCGCATACGAAAAGATTACTCTACTGATTTCTCCTTTCGAATCCCTGTTTCCACCGTCCGTGACGGAAAAACTGGACAGGAATCCGTTTTCGTCAGTCGATATTGTCCATTCTGCATGAGACCATTCGACAATGATGCTGCCCGTCCCCGCCTGTTCGGTTATTGCCAGTTCACTGCGCTGAAACCGACAATAACCGGCTTCGGAATTGTCATCACGACTGCAGCTCGGTAAAATGGCACATATCGATAACAGCAATAAATATTTCACTAATAATGATTTCATATTCTTTTGGTTTATGTCTGGAAAGGTCGGCAACAAAGATATATCCTTTGCCATTGCCATGCAGAAGTTGACCTTCGTGCCGCATCCCACAGGACGGAAAACAGATAACTTGTATAATTATCCCGCCAACAGATTCTTTGCTGCTCTCCGTTGGCGGGAATATAGATTTCAGTTGTTACCCTGATACTTTTACCTTGTCAATCGCTTGCACGAGCGCACTTATTCGGGCACGGTGATCGGCACAATCCGTATGTTCGCCATAAACATCTGGAAGTTGTCTATCTGTGTGGGCGTGTGACCGTCTTTGTTGCAATCGTCGTTGATGAAGCCGAATATCGTTATGCGATTATTGGTTTTGAGATTGTCAATATAGTCTGCGATTGTAGTTGACTCGCCGATGCTCGGGAACTGCGAGAACTTTACTGTCTGGGTGCGCCAGCCGCTTGTGAAGATATACGGATTGCTCGTATTCCAAGGAGCGAGGTTGTAAATTGCTGCCTGGTTAATGCCACTCTGGTCCTTGTTTATTCTGAGGACGACCACACCCGATGACCACGGCACGTTGCAATACAGGTCGAATTGGATAGCCAAGTCCTTGAGCGGCGTTTGTCCGGCGATTGCGCCCTCGTCTATGACTTTCCGGATCCCATTGTATAGAAGGAAACGGACATATCCGAAGTAGCCGCTTCCTATATTGACCGTTGTCGGAGAAGCTTTCCATGATATGGCATTATCGGGATTTCGGGCAAGACCTGTGGCAGCTGCTACCGCTTCTTTGCCAACGAACCTGGTCTGGCTTTGGGTACCGGTTATAATCTCTTTGTCCCCATACTTGTCGGTGAAGGAGCTGATAAACACGCCTTTGCGGAAGAACATGTAACTTGGCGAATAGTAGGTGTCACCATTGCATACAATGCGTATGGCCCCGCTCATATTGCCCGTGCTCGCTGGTACGGTTACCTGTATGCGGCGGGTTTCTGCCGTGATATCTGACGGGGCGACTTGCACTTCGCCCTCAGCAGCAGGGAAATAAACCTCAGTGGTGTTTTCGAGGTTGTTACCCTCAATGATGATGACGTCGCCAACTTCGGGCAACGTATTCGATACGCCGCTGATGGCAGGCATCTTATTCTTATCTTTAAACAGGAAGTCACGATAGATGCCTTCACCGTAGCTGGTTACCACGCGGATAGTCCCTCGTTCGTTCTCATCCTCTACGTCGCTGTTTTGTGGCACGCTGGTCGGAATCTGGAACGTGATGTAGTTCTCGGTGACAAATGTGGGCTGGAAGCTGCATCGTACACCGTTGCAGTAAATGGCCTTCAAGCCACTGAATCCACTCCCTTCGAGCCTCACCCAAAGGTCGTTATAAGTGGCTTCGATTTGGGTGGACTCCACATCAAGCTGGTTAGTCCACACACTGTTGATGACCGGTACACCGCCTGCGTCCTTGTCTTCGCACGAGGCGAAGCAGAAGGCTATGGTAAGTAAGATTCCCGCGAGGAACCGATACTGGATATGTTGTATTTTCTTTTTCATTGCAATAAGGTGTTTTTAGAAGTTATACGGAACGGGGTTCTCATTCAACTGGGCGTTCTTGCTGGCTTCCACTTCGGGATAGGGCAATGCCCAGATGTTATCTTTGGCATCTACGGAATGGACATACGTGGCCGATCCCATATTATGTTCCGCCTTCAGCGGATTTGTTGCAGGGTCTCTGCGTGGAGAGTTGGTGGTCCAGCCATGATTTTCGACATTTCCGCTGGGGTCGTAGTTGTAAACTCCCCAATGATAATTGGTTAACTCTGTCTGGTCATCGTCATTCTTCAACTCGTCGTTGAGATACTTTTCTATCCATGCGTTGTCATAGAACGAGCGACGTTTGATGTCAGGCCAGAACAGCAGTTCCATGAAGAACTCCATGCGTCGTTCTTTGAACAAGTCGTTGCGGGTAATTTTCTCTTTCGCCACGTATTCGGTAGGGTTCATGTAGAATGCCCGCTTGTTCACCTCGTTGAAGCGTTTCACAGCAAGTGCGTCAGTGGTTTCGTCAGCTGTGCCCAGCACGGCTTCGGCATACATCAGATAAACTTCCGCCAGACGGATAATTGGTGTTACCAGCCCGTTGTTGCCATTGATGGCTACGCCTTCCGTATCCTTACTGCTGCCTACGACAAACTTCTTGATGTTGCACTTGGTGTTCTCTACCGTCCACGAACCGTTTACAGTGTGCGTACCCAGATACGAATAATTGTAGCTTGCCACAAAGAGGTTGCCGCGCAAGCGCGACAATCCGCCGTCGAGTGTATAAAGGTGGAGCAGGTCATACGTTCCATACATGCCACCGCCCCATGCATTGAGACCGTCACATAATAATCCCTTGCCATTCTTTTCAGCCGCTATGCCTGTAGCTAACGCATCCTGACGGGTGCTGCCCAAACCGTATGTACTAACGCCCGGAATAAACTGGATGCCGAACAGCGTTTCTGCGTTGTTGTTGTTCTTCACTTTGAATAGGTCTTCATAGTCATCCAACAGCCCGTATTGTGAATTAACTAATACATCGTTGGTCACTGTTTTGGCTTGGGTGAAGTATGCAGTAGCCAGTTCGGCATTGCTGGCAGCTTCATTGCGCATCAGGTATTCCTGCGAGAAATGTCCGCCCTGAGCGAAGTTGGCAGCCGTGAGGCAAAGCCGCGCTAACATGGCTTCCGCGCTGTATTTGGTTACGCGCCCCTTGTCGTCGGTCTCGGGTAACCATTGGGCTGCATACTCCAGATCGTTGATGGCATACTGGATAACGTCTTCAAAGCGATTGCACGGAATGATCGGACTGAGTACCAACTTTTCGGGCAAATCTACAATAGGTACATCATGCCAGATCATGGCCAAATACCAATACGCTGTGGCACGCATAAACCGCGCTTCGCCTTCGCAGGCATTGGCTTTTGTTTCGTCCACACCGTTCTCGCGAGCAGTTGGAGCGTAATGGTTGACTACATAGTCCGATTGCGTAATGACGTTGTAGAGCGAGTTCCACGTATGGTCAAGCCCTACCGTACTGCTGTTTTCACTAAAAGTGGCATATGCATAGTAGGTCACTCCTGTTCCGTCCGTAACGATGTTGTTGGCGCGGCCTTCGAGTACAATGTAACTGTTGGAGTTAAACTCAAACCAAGGATTGGTATAAAGGTAAGCCGTTGCCGACCGCAGATCTTCAATGGTGCGGAAAGATTCACCGCCCGTTTTTTGCGTATCGGAAGCCACATGAAGGAAGTCTTCGCACCCGGTCAGCAAAAGTGCTACGGTGAGGAAACACATGAATATATTTTTCTTTTTCATAACAGACCAATTAAAAAGTTAAATCAAAACCGATGGTGTAAATTCGCGGAGCAGGAATACGTCCGGTATCTACTCCGTACATCAGCATATCCTGACCGGAGTAAGAATACTGTCCTTGCGTAGAGCCGATTTCGGGGTCATAACCGAGGTATTTGGTAAAGGTATAGGCGTTTTGCAAATTAGCATAAAAGCGCAACTTTTCTAATTTGAGTTTCTTCACCCACTTCTTGGAGAAAGTGTAGCCCACTGAAATGTTCTGGATGCGCAGGTACGACGCGTCTTCCACGAAACGACTGCTTACCGTATTGTTGGTATTGGGGTCTCCTTTGGCAATGCGCACTTGTGAATCTTCGGCGCCGGGCAGTACATAGACGTTCCAGATGTCTTTGTTTTCGGAATCGCCGTCCCTGTATCCGAGTTTACAATAATTTGCCGTGGTGTTACGTTTGTTACCCGTACTGTTGGGGTCGTCTATGCGGCGACGCAGCCAGTTGAAGGCTTTATTGCCCACCGAACCATACAGCATGACGGAGAGGTCAATGTCCTTGTACGTAAACGTATTGGTGAAACCGAAAATAAATTTTGGTAACGGATTGCCGATGTAGGTGCGGTCGGCGTCTTCGATAAGACCGTTACCGTCGATGTCCTCAAAAAGCAAGTCGCCGATGTAGGTACTGTTAGGCAGGCTGTTCGCATTATTCGTGATGATGTCTCCCTTTCTGTACTTCACCGTAGCCACTTTCACCGTGCTGGTGCCGTCGCCATTGTCGGTAAGGAAATCGGCAGCCGAATTGATGCGACCAATCACATTGTAACCCCAAAACTGGCTGATGGGATGTCCTACTGCCGTATGGGTAACGGTAGAAGTAACGCCGCCCAACTGGTAGGTACGGTTGATAAACGCCGCTTCGCTGTTCATGCGAGTAATCTTGTTCTGGTTGAGGCTGAACGATGCACTTGAATTCCATTTGAAGTTTTTCGTCACAATATTGGTTGTATTTAGCGTAAACTCGACTCCTTTATTTTCCATAGACCCGATGTTATACCAAGGAGCGAGAGCTGAGCCTTGTCCACTTGTGCCGAGATAGCCGGGCAAGTCAAGCTGCATAAGCAAGTCGTCCGTCTTCTTGATATAGGCATCGGCAATGAACTCTATACGGTTGTCGAGGAAGTTGAGATCGATACCTGCATTCCATGAACGGGTGGTTTCCCATGTCAACAGTTCATTGGGGATGTTTCCCGTTTGCAAGCCGATGCCCCATATAGACTGTTTGTTGGCAAGTACGCTTTCGTAAGCAAACGCGCTAACGTTTGAGTTACCCACCTCGCCATAACTCAAGCGGAACTTGAGGTTGTTGACCACCTTTTTCAGCGGTTCGAAAAACGGTTCTTCCGACATACGCCAGGCCACGGCAGCAGAAGGGAAAGTACCCCACTGATAGCCTTTGGCAAAATTAGACGATCCGTCACTACGGAATGTTCCGGTAAACAAGTAACGGTCTTTGTAATTGTAGAGTAGGCGACCAAAATACGAAACGAACCTGCGGTTGCTACTATTACCGCTGTTGATAGCATAGTTGGCATCGCCAGCATCCAGCCCTTTGAGATCATCGCTTCCGTGTGTACGCTTTCCTTGCAGGTATTCACGGTGATAGGAGTTCATCTCCTGACCCAACATGAGCGTGAAACGGTGATCTTTGTTCAACATATAATTGAAATTGAACAGGTTCTTCCATGTCCATGAGAGGGAGAATGTTTTGGCAGCCTCCGTTTCGGCATATTCATTCTTAGATGATCCCATTTCATAGGAGGGAAGGAAGTACTGGTAGTTGTCGATAGCTCCCTCGCCAGTAAATTCAGTACGGTAGTTGAACCATTTCGTGGGTTGTACCATAATATACAGGTTGCTGCGGGCATTGAACTTTTTGTTGTCCCGGTCGGTAAGGTTAGCAACGGCCAGCGGGTTGTTGTAACCGCTTAGGTTGCTATCGAACGATATATCCGGTCCGCCGTACGATCCGTCGGCGTTCAACACGGGTACCTGAGGAGATTGAAACAAAGCGTTTGGAATAATACTCCAGTTGGCGATGCTGGTCTCCTGTTCGGTATAGCCCACGTTGACCGTACCGCCCACTTTCAACCAGTCGCGTACTTGCACGTCCGATGCAACGCGGAGCGTGATTCGATCGAAGCCCGAACCTACAGTTATACCGTCCTGATTCATATATCCTCCGGATATGGAGTAACTGTTAGTTTTGTTGCCGCCGCGTACCGAGAGGTTGTAGCTCTGCATGCCTGCACCACCGAAAATGGCATCCTGCCAGTCGGTACCGTTGCTCAACGTTTCGGGATGGCTGAAAGCGTCTTTGCGGTTGGAGTCATAGCCGTAGGCGTGTTGGAAGTCATTGTAGTGCTGTGCGTAAGCGGGTAGCTTCATCATGTCGATTTTGTTCGGTAGTTCCTGATAGCCGTAGTAGTTATTGAAACTGATCTTTGGCTGTCCTTCCTTGCCTTTCTTCATAGTGATGATGATAACGCCGTTGGCCGCCTGAGAGCCGTAAATGGCTGTGGCCGAAGCGTCCTTCAACACTTCCATGCTTTCGATGTCGGCAGGGTTGATGTCAGCTATGGCATTCGTCTGGTTCGATCTGGTACTACCGCTGATAATCATGCCGTCTACTACATAGATGGGTTCGTTGCTGCTATTGATGGAGCTTACGCCGCGAATCTGGATGGAGCTTCCGCCGCCGGGCACACCGGAGTTCTGCATCATAATCAAACCGGAAACCCTACCCTGCAATGCCTGGTCGATGGTTGTCGGTACGGACTTTTCGATGCTCGCCGCGCCTACGGAAACCATCGAACCAGTGAGATCGCTGCGTCGCATTGTACTGTAACCGTCATTCGTAACAACAATTTCATCCAACATTTTATTGTCTTCCAGCATAACTATATCTATAGTTGTCCGGTTATTAACAGCTTCCTTTATTGGGATATATCCCATATATGAAAATACAAGGTTGGCTTTTGACGGGACAATAATTTTATATTTACCATTTAGATCTGTTACAGTAGCAGTTGTAGTATTCTCAACAATGATGGTTGCTCCCGGTAGGGACTCTCCGGCATCGTCTTTTACAGTTCCAGACACAGTAATATTCTGCGCTATTGTAAAAGCGGGGAATACAAGTAATGCTAGATAAAGCATCACTTTTCTAATATCGTTGACTTTGTTTCTCATGATTTATAATTAAATATTAACATTTTTACTACTTCTTAAATTAAGGATTTGAGTTATTTTTATACTCTTAAATTTTAGGTCCTCACATTTGAGTAATGTGTAGCGGGTTCAACTATCGTCTTTTATTGTTTTCATGATATTAAATTTAGATATTTAACAATGTATTCTTTACCGTATTAGCGTTCGGGGCGTCCTGTGCTGTATAAAATATTCGGCCTCCATCGACACATACCCCTGATCGTTATGGGTAAAAACATATTTTCCAATGGCTTCTTCCGGATTTGGAACTCGATAGACCCTCAGGCAATATATCTGCTGGAAAATTATCGTTCCAAGATGTATAGCCTATGTGTTTTTGTATCATCATATTCTTCCATTTTTTCGTCCGACATTCCATTTTTCAACTACGTTTCTTTGAATGTAAATTTATGGATTTAACAGTCTCTTAATATTTTATTTTGTTTCATACACTTTTACACATGTAACATCCATTCCAATAAATGTTTCATTAACCATTTCCACATGTTGCAACCATATTATAATTCACTTCTATTAGTTATTTAACTGGAGTGGTAAAATATACGATTGCGAGGATTGTCGAAGATATTATTACTAATATTTTATCATTCCATTGACAATCATTACAGATAAAACCCGATTGTGAATAGGGGTGGCCTATTTCATAATCGGGTTAGTATAAGAAAATGCAGTAAAAACAAATTGTTTTAGAGAAATTCTCCTAATTAAAGCTCATTGGTTTCTTCTTTTTCGCAGAATTCTGAGGGCGAAACGCCATAATACTTTTTAAAAGCAATTGAAAACAGCGCCGGATTAGTATATCCTACTTCATATCCTACTTGGGAAATATTAATTTTTTTTGATTTAAGTAATTCTGCAGCATGCCTGAGTCGAATGTTCCGTATAAATTCACCAGAAGGTATACCAGCCAATTCTTTCAGCTTTCGATGAAGTTGTACCCGGCTTATGCCTGCTTCTTTAGCTAATATTTCTACACAAAATGCCGGATTTTCCATATTTTTATTTATAACTGCCATCACTCTTTCCATAAATTTCTCATCGTTCGATTTTAGCTCGACAGGTTTTGCTCTATCTTCCTGGTCTTGGACTCCACTGAATTTTCCTCTCAGACGTAGGCGACTGGAAATAAGGTTAGAGCAAATCAGAATCAACTCTTCTATATTAAAGGGCTTGGTCAGTATGGCATCCGCTCCTTTATCCCACCCTTTAATGCGATTATCATATTCCATTTTTGATGTGAGCAGGACTACCGGTATGTGGCTGATATTACCATTTGTTTTTATTCTTTTTAGTAATGCAAAACCATCCATTCCGGGCATAACAATGTCTGAGATAATCAAATCCGGTTTTTCTTCCAATGCTATCACTAAACCATCATTAGCATTATTACTAGTGATTACTTTATAAATGATATCCAATTCTTCTTTAAGATAAAGTAAAAGTTCTTCACTGTCATCAATGATTAAAACTTTATTTCGCGTTCTATTTTTGACTGCCTGCTTTTTTTGTTCAACAATCAATTCTGTAGCCTGATTCTGATTGAGAATAATACGAGGAGAGGCATCTTCATCAACCATATCTTCTTTACTCAAATGAATATTACCTAATGGAATACGAATAGTAAAACAACTACCTTTCGTAGAAAACCTATTGGCTGCCATGATCTCCCCATGATGTAGCTCTACCAGATTTTTGCATAAATTCAACCCAATACCTGAACCCGATAAAAAATTAGTTTTGTCCTGATAGAAACGTTCGAAAATATGATCAATAGCCTTTTCACTTAATCCAATACCTGTATCTGTTACCTGTATTTCAGCATAATTCTTTAATGGGTCTTTTGCTTTTACGTTTTCTCCGATAGTCAGAAACAGTGAAATTTCACCCCCTTCATTTGTAAATTTAAGTGCATTTCCGATCAAATTCACTAATACCTTATCAAAATTGTTCCGATCAATCCAGACAGGAAGTGATTCCATCGTATGTTCGAATCTTAATTTTATCTTCCGTTCATTGGCTTGATATTCAAATACCTCTATCAGTTCCTGAATAAATGAAACTAAATTTGTTTCACTATACATCATTCCCATCATTCCCTTATCGATCTTTCGAATATCAAGCATTTGATTTATCAGCGTCAGGATACGAGTTGTATTTTTGTACATGGAGTGTAAAGCCTTGGTGGTTGCCTTATCATACTCTCTTTTCAACAACTTCGAAAGAGGGCTTATTATCAATGTTATCGGTGAGCGGATCTCATGGGATATGTTAATGAAGAACTTCATTTTTTCTTCGTTGATTTCTTCTCTCCGCTTATTTTGCAACCGTTTATTTTGCCAGTAAAAGATAACAATAATACATCCCAGGAAAATCAAAGCATAGCATATTCGGGCAGGAATAGATAAATACCAAGGGGGTAGTATCGTAATAACCAAACTTCTTATAGGAGAATAAACGCCGTTTTCATTGGTCTTAACGTCCAATATATATTTGCCTGGAGGAAGATTATTGTAGGTAATACGATTCGATCCTTGCGGTAGATAAATCCATTTATCGTCCATTCCTTTCAGTCGGTATTCATAACTGATATTACCGGGATCGTGAAAATCCATGGTGGAAAATGTAAGGGAAAAAGTATTATCTTTATGCGAAAGAGTAAGTCTGGTAGTTTCCATCCAGACAGACTCACTGATCTTATATCCGTTAGATAGGGTCCGGGCGCTTATGGATTGGTTATTCAAATATAATCCTGTCAGAACGGGTTTATGAGATAAGCCGGATAATTGTATATCATCCGGCATAAAATGAGTGATTCCATGAACACTGGAAAAATATATTTCTCCATCCTCATCCTGGAAATAGATTCCACGTGTATATTCTTTTTCAAAAAGGCCGTTACCGGATAGAAAAGAAAGTATTTTTCGGTCGTCTGGCGAGATTTTCCGTATACCTTTAAATGTACTGCACCATATATTTCCTGATTTATCTTCAGCAAGGCCACAGATTACATTGTCCGGCAAGCCTTCATTCGTTGCATATTGGAAGAGTTTTTTCAAACCGGGATCATACTTATAAAGCCCATGACTTGTACCCAACCATATGTTTCCCCGGTGGTCTTCCAACAAAGCATAACAGATTGTCTTATCCAATATAGAGTTGATACCCAACTCTATGAAGCTATCGTTTACGGCATCATAACAGCTTATGCCGCTGTAATGTCCCAACCAGATTCTATCTTTTGAATCTTTAATCATCGTGTTGATCCACATATTCTTCAATTTTACATTGCCTTTTAATGCGGTAGTATCCATAATAGCCCTCCAAGTTCCAGACAATAAGTTATATACCATTAAACCTTCGCCAAAGACAGAAAAATAAATATTTTTATCTGGGCCTTCAATTATCCTCTTTATATACTTCGTTTGAAGCTCTGGGATATACTTAAACTGTCTGGTCTGATTATTAGATAAATAAATTCCTCCATACCGTCTTCCTATCCAAAAATTACTTTCTGAATCTTCTAATAAAGATGCAATTCCACTATTGTTTTCATGCCAGATAGACTTTACACGGCCATCAACATAAAGTTCCATTAACAAACCATTATCTGATCCAGCCCAAAAGCGTCCATCCTGGTCTTTGTAGAAAGTAGAAATAGTTACATCCGACTCACATTTCATTGGGGAAAAATCCCAGTAATGAAAAAATGGATCTTCATTAGGGATCATCAGGATTCCTTTTTGGAAACATCCGAACCATAGATTGCCATTGTGGTCTTCAAATAATGAAACGATCTTCATATTGTCAGGATTAATATTCCTCACATTTATGTGGTCTGCTTTCTTCACCGCCATACACTCGTTGTCAATATAACGTATACCCTGTCCATAGGAACTTATATAAATAATTCCCTTTTGAGTATGCAGCATCTGCGGACTCATAAAATTTCCGGTATGATTTGTCAAAGGGATAAACTTTCTGTTTACAGGTTCCCATTGGCAAATGTGTGCAAAAGAAGATACGAACAAACACCCTTCATCATCCTCAACAAAATCGGAAATTGAACCGTAGGGCGTATCAAATATCTGATATGTTTTGTTTGCGCCGTCCACAATACGCAATACTTTCTGGTTGGGCAGGGGCAACCAAATAGAATTAGACCGGTCCTGATATATGCGTCCGAAATTTGACGAAGCACTGACTTCATTGATTTTTGTAATTATGTGCGCAGACATGCTCTCTTTGTCAACAGAAAAAACGCCCCAACCGGAAGTTGTGACCCATATTTCACCATTATGTAACTCAATAATATCTTCTACTGTAGGGTAAATCCCCGAAGGAAATTGTATGGATAAGAATCTGTCTTCATAAGGTTGATAATATTGAAGTCCTTTATTCGATCCTATCCATAATGTATTTTTGCTGTCTTTATACAAAGAGAGAATATAATTACTCAATAAAGAAGTCGAGTCGTTATTATTATAATAGCAGGCAAATTCCCATCCGTCGAATTTATTCAAGCCATGAATTGTCCCAATCCAGACAAACCCGTCTCCATCTTGGCAAATACTCGTAATCAGATTACAGGAAAGGTCACCGTTTCCATAAAAACGTGTTTGTCTCGCCGAAATATGTATGGTGGAGAGTAACACGAATATTACCAAGATAAAATAGTTTTTCATGATATTCCTTATTCAATAACAATACGTTACAAATATACAGTATTTAGTATATGCGGGTATTTGAATGTAAAACAAATACGCTTCTCCACGTTTCATTAATAAAGCATTCATGTTACATTTTAACCAGCACTGCTGCCAACTTTGGTTACGCCTTGTTTTTTCCGTCCGCTGCAGCTGAAGAGTTATCGTTTGACGTCACCACCAATGAAGGAGGTACAATCAACGCGAAAAGCCAAAGCACAACGAAATATGCGGCTGCTAACGCTTATGCAGTAACGATTACGTTCTCTTTTAGCAAGGTGGCTGCAAGCGCCGGCGAAGGCAGCACTTCCGGTTTGGGCAGCTTTGGCGGCGGCGGTGTAACACTTTGATAATTCAAGAATAGCCTACAGCCTCAGCCCGGCCCTCTCCAAAGGAGAGGGGGGAAGGATTGCCCACCGAGTTTTGTTATAACAGAGACAAGCATTTCAATTTACCATTTACCGGTTAATACCGGCGTAGATGGTAAACGGTAAATGGTAAATGTTATTGCATGTACATGATCAGGGCGGATTGTGGGGGGAGGAGTATTTGGGGTTCTGCTGTGATTTGTCCCAGTCCGTCTTCGTCAATTTTCCCATCGGCGCATACGATGGTGTATTTTCCTGGGTGTACATCCAGCGTCACGGTTTCAGGGCGTGCGTTGAAGGCGACCAGAATAGTGTTCCACGGATCTCCGTTGGCGTTGTTGTTGAGGGTGTAGGCGATGACATTGTCTTCCTGGATGGGTAGGAAGGTGAGGTTTTTTCGGATGAGGTCTGCATCGCCCATTCGGAATGCGGGGTGGTTTTTGCGTAGTTTGATGAGTGTTTGGTAGTATGTGTATACTGCGTGGAAGTGTGCTTTGCCTGTCCAGTCGATGGCATTTACGGCATCCGGGCTTTTGAAGCTGTTGTGTACTCCTTTTTTGTCGCGAAGAATTTCTTCTCCGGCAAAGAGGAATGGTATTCCCTGTGAAGTCAATACGACTGTTTGCGCGAGCATGTGCAAGCGGATGAGTTGTTCGTCTGTCAGGTCGGGCACGGATGCTTTGAGCCGGTCTGTCAGGCACATGTCGTCATGGCATGAGGCGTAGCAGATGGTTTGTGTGGGTTGCAAGGCCCAGGCGGAATCGGTGTAGTTTACTTTTGTGTAGTCGATCTGCGGGTGTTTTATTGCTCCTGCGATTCCGAACTTGATGCTTTCTTCTCCTCCGGGGATCCCTGCGAGGAAGAGTCCCTGGGTGTTGTCGTTGTAAGGCCCTCGCAGTCCGTCTCTCAGTTCATCGGAGAAGACGGCGATCCGGGGCATTTGGGTGGCGTGTCCTTTCATGGCCAGCTGTGCAGCGGGGTATTTGGGTGTTTTGGCTGCCCATCCTTCGCCGTAGATGCAGATGGTTGGGTCGATTTTGTCTACTGCTTTCCGTATTTCGTTCATGGTTTCGATGTCGTGTATGCCCATGAGGTCGAATCGGAAGCCGTCGATGTGATATTCGCCGGCCCAGTAGAGGACGGATTCGATCATGTATTTGCGCATCATGGCTCGTTCGCTGGCGGCTTCATTGCCGCAGGCTGAGCCGTCAGCAAAGGCTCCGTCTTCATCCCGGCGGTAGAAATATCCGGGCACGGTGCGTTCAAAGGGGCTGTTTCCGGTTGTAAATGTATGGTTGTAGACCACGTCGAGGATGACGCGGATGCCTGCTTTGTGGAGGGCTTGCACCATCTGTTTGAATTCGCGTATGCGGGAGTAGGGGTCATAGGGGTTTGTGGCGTAGGATCCTTCGGGTACGTTGTAGTTTTGGGGGTCGTATCCCCAATTGTATCCGTTGCGGTGGAGTGTGGTTTCGTCGATGGATGCGAAGTCAAAGGACGGCAGGAGGTGGACGTGGGTTATGCCCAGGTCGGTCAGGTGTTTCAGTCCGGTAGACAGGCGGCTGTTGGGTTCGGCCGTGTCGTGTTCGGTCAGGGCGAGATATTTTCCTTTATGTTGAATGCCGGAGGATTCATGTATGGAGAAGTCTCTGTGGTGCATTTCGTAGATGATCATATCTGCTTGGGATCGTAGTTCCGGGCGGCGATCGTTTTCCCATTCCGGCGGGTTGGTCGCCCTGTTGTTGATGATTGCGGCCCGTTTGCCGTTTACTCCGACGGCGCGGGCGTTGATGCCGGGTGTTTCTCCCAGCCATTTGTTGTCTACTTTTACATTGAAGGCATAGAACTTGTCCATCCGGTCTCCTTGTGCCGTTCCGGTCCATGTTCCTTCGGCGTTGCGTTCGAGGCGTATCATTTCGGAGGGCGAGGAGTTTTCCGCCTGGTCAAACAGCATCACGCGCACATCGTCTGCCGTTGGCGCCCATAGCATAAAGAGGGTTTCTGTGGGGTTGTAGACCATTTCTATCAGGTTGTCCGACCGCACGGGGTAATCATCATACGAATTGTACATGTTTCCGGAAGAGCAGCTTACCATGATGGCTGCCGCCTCTATAACTGCAAGGTTGTTGAGTCTCATATTTTTTGCTTTTGGTTGTTGTCGTTGCACAGTCTATCTTATCCTGCCGGGGTTTTTTGATATAAAATCTTTCCAGCCGGCATATCCTTTTTCCATCACGGGCCTTCCCATTTGCAGGAAGTGGCAGTAGGCGGCGGCCAGGCCGTCTGTTGCGTCCATAAAAACAGGCATATCTTCCTTTGCTATCTTTAACATGTGTTGCAGCATATCGGCTACCTGTTCCTTTGAGGCTTTCCCGTTTCCGGTTATGGCCATCTTTATCTTTAAAGGCGCATATTCTATAATGGGAATATCCCTGTTCAGCGCCGCGGCCATAGCTACGCCCTGTGCCCGTCCGAGCTTGAGCATGGATTGCACATTCTTGCCGAAGAAGGGGGCTTCCACGGCCAGCTCGTCCGGCAGATAGCCTTCGATAATACCTGTTACGCGTTCATATATCCGCTTGAGCTTCTGGTAATGATTGCCCTGCTTACGCAAGTCGATAATGCCCATGGCGAGCAGCTCCGGGTTTGTACCGACAATGCGCAGCACCCCGTAGCCCATAATTGCTGTTCCGGGGTCAATTCCTAAGATTACTTTTTCTTTTACCGGTTGCACGCTATGACTTCCATTAATGTTGAAAAACCGACGACCCTGTCTCTGAATATCTTCTCCAGCTCTCCGTTGAAGGCCAAGCCTTGCTCCGCGTACCAGCGATGCAGGCAAGCGGAGCTTTCCACCTCCCATTGCAAAGAGTAGGCCGTACCTTCATCGTGGAAATTCAGCAAACGGCACAACCGGGGTGATTTCAATACACTGGCACGCTCTATTCCGGGAATATAGGATTCCTGCAGCCAAATCAAGAAGTTATGATGTACGTCATCTTCTGCATGAAAAGTTGTATTGTATATCAGCATGTATACTATAAATGAATATTTCAACAAAAATAGCAATAAATTCAGAACTATACTTTATCTTTGCACGGTCAAAAGCGAAAGATGATACATAATTGTCGTAAAATGAGGGGTATTAGCTCATCTGGCTAGAGTGCGACACTGGCAGTGTCGAGGTGACCGGTTCGAGTCCGGTATACTCCACGATTAAAAATCATTCTAAGTGTAAGGTAGTTAAGCTGTTACGGAGGTAATAAGCTAATTGGTAAGGATTGCGTTTTAATAAAAAAAAGCGTTTTTAGCTCACCGGTGAGAGAAAAAACGAATCTAAAACGAATCTTTTTTATTATCATGACTACATTAAAACTCGCCATTATTCCTTCCAAAATCACGAAGGACGGTAAACATAAAATTCGTATAGCCGTAGGGCACAAGAAAGAGACCAGATATTTAGTTACCGATATCAAAGTCAATTCTAAAAATCAATTGAGGGACGGAGTAATAACAGGACATCCTTCTGCTTCTGTCTTAAATGTTAGGCTTAGGGAATTACTCAATCGTTATCAGGAAGCGATTGATAAGATTTATGTTAAAGATTATACTCCAGCACAGATAATCGAGTACCTGAAAGAGTATAAAGGGAGCCGTATTGGGGGTCGTACGTTTTCGGCAGCCGCACAAGAATTCATACAAGATAAAATCAATGCAGGAAGAGCCAGCACGGCAGGATTATATCAAATCACATTAAAGCACTTCCTAAACTTCAATAAAGGAGATACTCTACTTGAATTAATATCACCCAGAACAATTAAGAACTTTGAGGTATACCTTGCGAAAAACGGATTAAATGATACGACAATAGGAATGAATCTTATACGGGTTAAAGCTGTAATAAACGAAGCTATACGAAATCGGGAAGTAAAGTATGAAATACATCCTTTTGAATTTTGGAAACGACCGGAATCTGCTGTAAAAGACCTTGATATTACAGTTGAAGAAGTAAGGTTAATACGAGATTCAAAACCTAAAGAAAAAAGCCTCCGCATGGCCCGCGATCTATTTATGCTATCCTACTATCTTGGCGGCATCAATTTAATAGATCTGATTGAGATCGATTTTAAAAAAGCAACATTCATTGAATATGTACGAACTAAAACAAAAAACACTAAAACGGGAAATAAAAAGATATGCTTAACCATTCCAGATGAGGCAAGACCTATCATTAAAAAATGGATAGGACGAAACGGGAAATTGGACTTTGGGTATAAGTACTCATATCCTAACTTCCGCAATTACGTAACTAAAGAGTTACAGAGGCTCGCTGCAATACTTGGGATTGAAAAACATGTAGTTTATTACTCTGCAAGAAAAAGTCTAACGCAACATGGGTTTGAGTTAGGCGTATCGCTTGAGGTGCTTGAATATACCATCGGACAGTCAGTAAAGAAAAACAGGCCTATATTCAACTATGTAAAGATTATGAAAGAACATGCAGACAAAGCAATGAAAAAAATTATAGATCATCTCTTTTTATCAGATTAGTAGCTTAATCCGCAGCCTTATCACTTGAAAGTCTCGATTTGTTTTTTTAATCGCAAATGAAGGTTGTTTGTCAAGTGTGACAAGCAGCCTTTCACAACCTCCACTTCATCCCAACCGCATGTCCGTCGTTCCCGCCGTTATACCCCCGCAGGTACCGGTACTCAACACCTAAGTTGTGATAGAACACACCGGCTCCAACCGACATATATCCAAGTGTAGACCATCCGGCGGATATAAAAGGATCAAACACCCGTTTCCTCGTCTGCGTTACGACTTTCGTAACTGGTGTAAACCTCCAATCGACAGACTGCAAGGCGTTGTATTGCACAGTCGA
>JAITSN010000026.1 GCA_031287715.1 Mediterranea sp. (in: CFB group bacteria) | reverse complement strand
CCGGGAGGAGGCTACGTCCGTTTGGCCATGAATCACGAGGGGTTCGATATGGCGCCGTGGTTCAATGCGCAGCACATCACCTGCATCGTTTTGAAGTACAGGATGCCCAACGGCAATCCCGAAATACCCCTGTCGGATGCCGAACAAGCCATCCGTTTGGCCCGCCAACATGCCGGCGAATGGCATGTCGACCCCAACAGGACGGGCATCATGGGCGCCTCCGCCGGCGGGCATCTGGCATCAACCTTAGCCACCCGCCACAGCAGCGAAGAAACCCGTCCGGACTTCCAGGTACTGCTCTATCCCGTCATCACCATGACCCCAAGCCACACACATGCCGGATCGATGGAAAACCTGCTGGGCAAATCACCCTCGGTCGAACTACAGAAAAAGTATTCGAACGAGCTGCAAGTAACCCCTCAAACTCCAAAAGCATTCATAACGTTCTCTTCCGACGATAGTTCGGTAGCGCCATCCAACGGCGTGAACTACTACCTGGCGCTGATACAAAACAACGTCCGGGCAGCCCTGCACGCCTATCCCGTGGGAGGCCACGGCTGGGGGTTCCACGACTACTTCCCCTACAAACGCTTGTGGACGGAAGAGCTTGAAAAATGGCTAAAGGAAGAACTGCAACCCCGAAGCGCCATGGTCGAACATGGATTAAGTCTCCTGGGAACGCCCTACGTGGCGCATACGCTGGAAAGAACAGCACAGGAAAAACTGTTCACCAACCGCTCGGAGCTGGACTGCACCACCTTTGTAGAAAGCGTGCTGGCTATGTACCTGTGCACAAAAGAAAGCGGGACGTTCTCCGAAGAAAGCTTTGCCGGACAACTGCAAAAGATCCGCTACCGCAAAGGCATTATCGATGGATACACATCCCGGCTGCATTATACCACAGACTGGATCGACGACAACATCAGCAAGGGCATCATCGAAGACGTAACCGCTATCCACAGCCGACACACCGGCACCGTCCGGCTATCTTTCATGTCAAGTCATCCGGACAACTACAAACATCTGAAAAACAATCCTGGAAACCTTGCCCGCATACGTGAAACGGAAAAGAAACTCACAGGGCAAGTGATACACCTGGTACCCAAACAACAATTGCCCGACGAAGGCTTCCCGTGGATAAAAGACGGCGACATCATCATGCTTGCCACCAACATCGACGGGTTAGACATCAGCCACATGGGAATCGCCATCCGCCGGAACGGTATGTTGCACCTGCTACACGCCTCTTCAACAGAAAAAAAAGTGGTGGTGGACAAGCAAACACTGCGCAACCAACTCGCACAAAGCAAACACGTAACAGGCATCCGGGTGCTGCGGCCGCGGTGAGCTTGTAACGGCGTTTAAAACCCCGAATTAAGATAGTCCGTCAAGCTGGCCTCGCGGTCGAGGAGCAGCTTCTTACGTATACGGTAGCGGACGGTTTCGACTCCACGGACGGAAATGTTCAAAAGCGGAGCGATCTCCTTGGACGAGAGGTCCATCTTGATGTATGCACACATCATGCGCTCATTGAGGGACAAATCGGGATGCCTTTCCTGCAAGTGCTTCATGAAATTGTTATGAACCAGGTCGAATTGTTCTTCGATCCGCTTCAACACATCGTCCGATTTGATGTTCGAATCGATCTTGTTGCTTACAATCAATAAAAGTTGTTTGATCTCTTTCCCGCTGCCTTCCTTGGCCTTGGACATTACCTTGAACAGGTCGGACTTGATTTCGGTCAGTATTTCGTTCTTGCGGACAACGTTTATCATCAGGTTGGCCATTTCCTGACTCTTATACCGGAGGTCGTGCTCCAGCTTTTCCTTCTCGAGCTGGATGATCTGCCGCTCCTTGCGGGCGTTTTCCCTTTCGAACTCCTTTTCTTTCTCGTGAAGTTCCTTGTCTTTTTCGACGATTGCCTGCTGCTTCTTGCGCTTCACGCGCACATCGTCCCACTTATAGATATACCACATCAAAGCGGCAAGCGCGAGCAGGTAACAGAGGTAGGCCGCATGCGAGCGATACCACGGAGGCAGTATCCGGAAGGTAAACGAATCGGTTGCCGACATGGCGTCTGCAAAAACCGCTTTCACCCGGAACGTATGGCTGCCTTCGGCCAAGCTGCTGTATTCTTTCAGCGTAGACTTTGTGAAGCCCGACCAGCCGCCGTCGTCGAGCCGGTATTGGTAGCTGACGTCTTCGCCATGGGTGAAAGACGTTATGCCATACTCGAAGCGCACAGTATTTCGGGAATACGGGATCTCCGGACTGTTCTTCCGGCTGAGGAAGTTATCCGTATAGATCAACGAATCCTTGGGATAGGAAATAAACACGTTGCGGATATGGACAGCCCTGCTGTAGTCTTTCCGGAGCTTTTGCGAAGGGATCCGGGCCAAGGCGAAACCATTGTCGTTGGGGATCACAATCAAAGAGTCGGACAGCGGGGCCAGCGTCTCCGCGCCCCTCACCAGCTCCACCGTAGACATATCTAAAGGAAGGATGCACGTAGAAGCCCCCCGCTTATACGTCACCAAGTTTGAAATACACACCTCATGTCGGTTCAGTCCGATGAGATGGCCGTTATATTCCTTTATCGAATAATAAGGATTGGTGCCGTTCAGCCGGCGGTTGATTTCCTCCGAGCGCTCCATGCGGCCGGTGTGGTAATTGTATTCGTAGATGCCGTCCAATGCCGAGAAATACACCCGGTTGCCGATCCTGTTGATGCGTATCTTCTTGCCCGACGGAAGCCCATCCCTCTCGTCAAAGAACGTTTGCTTCACCACCCGGGTCAGCGTCGAATCAAGCTCTACGCGCATACACCGGTTTTGATCCGACATCCAAAGCACCTGGGCCGACTCCTGCTCAAAGAAGCGGAAAGAGTCTGAGATACCGCCTATCCGGTGCGCCACGTTCCACTCCCCGGCCTTCTTCTGCAACAGATATAATCCGTCATATACGCCGACATACATCTTGTCGCCGGTTCCGTCAACCAGCCGACAGGCCCACGTCCCGCTGATCTGGCCGATTCTTTTCAGCGACAGGCCCTCCACCAGAAACATACCCCTGTCGTGCATACAAAAAAGCTGATCGCCAATCTTCTGGAGACTCCACACCTGGCCGCTACCGGATGGCACCGGATGGATCTCGGACCGGTCGGCACTCATCGCTACCGGATACTTCGTATAGAACAACCCGCGGTTAGTTCCCAGATAAAGATAGCCGCCGGCCGGCACAGCGTCATATCCCGTACCGAACGAATAAGGATAAGTATACAAGCTCGTCAGCGAAGAGCTTAGGCAAACATAATCGATCCCGCTGTCCATTCCCGCCCAGAGGTTGCCATGCAAGTCGAACGCCAGGGATAAAACCGTATTGTTCTGCAAACCGTTGTTCTCGTTGAAGTATTTGACCTCACCTGTAGAACGGTTGACAAGCACGATGCCCCTGTGCACCGTACCCAAAGCAATCAAATCCCCCGAATCGGCCACGCAAAACACCTCATTCTCGGAGAGGAAACGCTCAACGCCGGTCTCTAAGGGCACACACCTTTCGCCGTCGCAATGAAACAGACCATCATACGCCGTGACAACCACCACTCCTCCCGCAGCATGGGGTATTACACCGCGGATTCGCTTCGTCACCAGAGGCTCGCTGCCCCGCAACAGGAAAAACGTATGGCCGACCAATGCCTTCACGCCGTTGTCGGTGCCCACATACAGCACATCCTTCACCATGCCCGAGCAGTCAATCTTGCAGCCCGCATCTATCGTCGTGAACTTGCCGTTCAGGTACTTGACAACACGGTTGTCTCCCTGGAAATACACAATATTGTCGGCCTCATGGATCCCCCAGACGTTTCCTATCGCCCGTTCCTCCGCAGATATGGAATCCGAAAGGCAATGATAAAGCAGCTGGCCGTTCGGGCCGGGCACGAAATACCCGAACTCGCCTATCCCCCCTGCATAAATACGCTTCTGCGTACCGGACGGAAGGACAGAACGCACATCCGAATCGTTATTCAACGGAAAGAGCCTCCAGCTGTTGCCGTCATACTGCAACATCCCGTTCTGGTTGGCAAAGTATGCCCAGCCTTCCCCGTAAGAACCGATCTGCCAGGTCTGCGAACCCTTGCCGTACAAACTCTTATTATAGTTTATGATAAAGTTGTTCCAATCGGCAAATACATTCAAAACAGGAAGAAAACAAAGTACGGACGAAAATAAAAAGCGAAAAAAGAAATGGTCTGTATGCATAGCTTATAAGTGTTTTTGCTTAAGCGGTTAACAGTTGAGAACATGAGGTTTAATGAGCTAAAGATAGGAGATATAAACAGAACAGCAAAGAAACAGCCAAATAACTTCAATTTACCATTTACCATTCAATGTCGTTTAGTTAAGCTATAACTTTTTCTTATTCAAGTAATAAATCTTTTTTGTTTTATGATTTCCGGGATTGGTTCTACCGTGCCTTATGATTTCGCAGATCTTGTTCATTAGCTCATCAAATGATCTTAACGCATTTTTGAAGTCTTTTTGCGGAAAATACTACCCGTAGCGCAGGCGTGGAGATTTT
>JAITSN010000095.1 GCA_031287715.1 Mediterranea sp. (in: CFB group bacteria) | reverse complement strand
CATTGACTATTACAATAACAAGCGGATAAAGTCTGCTTTAAACAATATGAGTCCGGTGCAATATCGAACTCATGCAAGATAAATATTATTAATCCGTCCAAACTTTAGGGTTCACATCAGCAGCGCAACGAGGACTTGCAGCGGGTGGCCCGACCCCCGAAGGGGGGAACGCCCTTATAATTCAATGATTAATGATTCGCGCGGGGCCATGTTCAGTTCTTCGCCAAATGTGACGGTTTTGTTTGTGATTATGTCTCTTCCCTGTTTCACGCCTTCCAGTATTTCTTTATAGTAGTTCAACGGCAGGCTGACTTCTGCGTCGGTGCCGTTTAGCATGACCCATACGGTTTTGCTTCCGTGCCGGCGGGCGTAGGCGTATACGCCATGTTGGGGGGCGAATTGCAGCATGTCGCCTTTGGCGATAGTGTTGTTTGCTTTACGCCAGTTCAGGATTGTGCGGTAGAAGTTGTAGGTGTGGTTTTGGATGTCTGTGCGGCCCGTGGCTGTGAATGCGTTCTGCGTGTCTTCTTCCCAGCCTCCGGGGAAGTCTTTCCGCACATAGCCGTCGCTTTTTTGTTTTAGTCCGTTCATCATTATTTCTGTTCCGTAATAGAGTTGTGGTATGCGGGGAATGGTCAGGAGGATTGCCAGGGCTTGTTTAAGTTTGTCCAGATCCTGGCCTTCTTTCAGGAAGCGGTCGGTGTCGTGGTTTTCGTAGAAGGCCAGTACTTCTTTGGGGGCGGGATAGAGGAAGTCGTAGACGAAACTGTTGTATATCCGGTTGAGGCCTGCCCCCCAATGGGTTGTGTTTTCGTCTTTGGCTGTATTGATTTTGTCGTAAAAGCTGAAGTCCATAACAGATTTGAGGTTGCTGTTGAGCGGGGCCGAGAGTTTCGAGTCTTTTTGCCACCAGGCTGTGTATGCCGGTTCGGTTACCCAGGTTTCGCCAACGACGTTGTAGTTCGGGTATTCGTCGTTCAGTTCTTTCATCCAGCGGCTCATGGCCGTGTAGTCGGCGTAGGGGTAGGTGTCCATGCGGATGCCGTCGATGCCGGAGTATTCAATCCACCAGAAGCTGTTTTGCACGAGGTAGCGGTAGACGTGGGGGTTTCTCTGATTCAGGTCGGGCATGGATTTGACAAACCAGCCGTCGTTCGCCAGGAAAATGTCTTGCTGCGATGCGTACGGGTCTACTATTGGGGGGAGTGCGTACGAGGTCTGTACGTAGTTGTTTTCGTGGTCGGGGTTATTGAACCAGTCCTTGGATGGTATGTCTTTGATCCAGGGGTGCCCGAAGCCGCAGTGGTTGAAGATCATGTCCATAACCATTTTGATGCCTTTGCCGTGTGCTTTGGCTATCAGCGATTTGTATTCGTGGTTTGTGCCGAAACGCGGGTCTATTTTATAGTAATCGGTTGTTGCGTATCCATGGTAGGAGCCGCCTTCCATGTTGTTTTCCAATACAGGGGTGAGCCAAAGGGCGGTTACTCCCAGATCGATGAAGTAGTCCAGATGTTTTTCGATTCCGGCAAGGTCGCCGCCGTGTCGGGCATTCGGGTCGTTGCGATCTACCTGGTATGGCGACAGTCCGGCTATTTGGTCGTTGCCAGGATTGCCGTTGGCGAAGCGGTCGGGCATTAGGAGATATAACGCGTCCGAAGCGTCGAATCCCATACGTTCACATGGTTTCTTTTCACGCGCTTTGATTTCGTATTCTTTGATGAGTTTCTTTTTCCCTTGGGTGAATGTCAGTTCTATCCGGCCCGGTTTTATCTCTTTGTCAAGGGAGAGATAAACCAGCAGGTAGTTGTTGCTTTCCACCCTGACGATGCTGTTCAGACTTATTCCCGGGTAGTTTACGGATACTGTGGAACCGGCAATGTCTTGGCCGTATACCATAAGCTGGAGGTCAGGGTTCTTCATTCCGGCGTACCAGAACGGCGGGTCAATTTTGTTTACGTTCATAGCTGCCGTACTGGCGGAAAGCAGGAGCAGGCAAAATGCGACAAATACTTTTTTCATGATATTGTGGTTATAAATAATTGCCACTAATATAAAGCATTTCTCCGGGAAAACGCTTCTTTTTGTATAAATAGAAAAGCGCCGGTAAAAGGGAAACCTCTTGCCGGCGCTTTCTCACGTGTAAAATATCAGGCTGGTTATCGAGTGTTGATTATGTGTCGATATTGGCGTATGTGGCATTCTGCTCGATAAATTCGCGACGGGGGCCAACATCTTCACCCATCAGCATGGAGAACACATAGTCTACTTCTGCCGCGTTGTCTATGGTGATTTGTTTTAACATGCGGTTTTCCGGATCCATGGTTGTTTCCCAGAGTTGGGTGGCGTTCATCTCGCCCAGACCTTTGTAGCGTTGTGTGTGGATCGCGTTTTCCGATCCGCCTCCGTAGGTTTCAATGAATTTCCGGCGCTGTGCATCTGTCCAGCAGTATTCTTCCACCTTGCCTTTCTTGCAAAGATAGAGTGGGGGAGTAGCGATATACAGGTATCCGTTTTGGATGAGCTGCGGCATATAGCGGAAGAAGAATGTCATGATCAATGTGTCGATGTGAGATCCGTCGACGTCGGCATCGGTCATGATAATGATCTTCTTATAACGCAGTTTATCCAAGTTTGCCGCCTTGCTATCCTCTTCGGTACCGATGGTAACACCTAAAGCCGTATATATATTGCGGATCTCATCGCTTTCCAATGCTTTGTGGTACATGGCTTTCTCTACGTTCAGTATTTTACCGCGAAGCGGAAGAATAGCCTGGAACGCACGGTTGCGTCCTTGTTTTGCCGTGCCGCCCGCAGAATCCCCTTCGACGAGGAATAATTCACATCTATCCGGATCGCGGTCTGAGCAGTCGGCCAGCTTACCAGGCAAACCTCCGCCCGACATGGGCGATTTGCGCTGTACCATCTCGCGGGCCTTACGTGCTGCATGACGTGCGGTTGCCGCAAGAAGGATCTTGTCAACAATAACTTTTGCTTCTTTCGGATGTTCTTCCAGAAAGTATGATAATGCTTCGCCTACAGCTTGATCTACAGCGCCCATTACTTCGTTGTTACCTAACTTGGTTTTGGTTTGTCCTTCAAACTGAGGCTCGGCAACTTTTATGGAAATAACGGCCGTCAAACCTTCACGGAAGTCATCACCGGAGATCTCTATTTTTGCCTTTTCAAGCATTTTAGAGTCTTCGGCATATTTCTTCAACGTACGTGTCAGTGCACGGCGGAATCCGGCAAGATGCGTTCCTCCTTCGATCGTATTGATGTTGTTTACATACGAATGGAGGTTTTCTCCATACGAAGTATTGTACATGATGGCTACTTCCACGGGGATGCCTTGTTTCTCCGTGCTGATGTAGATCACATCAGGGATCAAGTGTTCACGTGAGGAATCAACAAACTGCACAAATTCTTTTAATCCTTCTTCAGAGTGGAATGTTTCGGTTTTAAAAGAGCCGTTTTCTTCAATCACCCGGCGGTCCGTTAACGTAATTGTGATTCCTGCATTCAAATAGGCAAGTTCGCGCATACGGGTAGCCAGAATATCATATCTGTATTCCGTTACGGTGAAGATTGTATCATCCGGTATGAAATGTTGGCGTGTACCCCCTCTGTTTTCGGTTGTTCCGATTAGCTTTACAGCGTATAGCGGTTTACCTCTTTCGTATTCTTGCTGGTAAAGTTTACCTTCCCTGAACACCTGGGTCGTCATGTGGATTGACAGTGCATTCACACAAGACACGCCTACACCATGTAAACCTCCTGAAACTTTATACGAATCTTTGTCGAACTTGCCTCCGGCATGGAGTACGGTCATTACCACTTCCAAAGCCGATTTCTGCTCTTTCTCGTGGAAGTCTACCGGAATACCGCGTCCATTGTCCTGAACGGTTATAGAGTTATCTTCGTTTATAGCAACGTCGATACGATCGCAATATCCGGCCATAGCTTCGTCAATGGAGTTATCCACTACTTCGTAAACCAGATGGTGCAATCCCTTTAAACCAGTGTCGCCAATGTACATTGCAGGGCGTTTTCTTACCGCTTCCAAGCCTTCCAGCACCTGGATACTGTCGGCCGA
>JAITSN010000043.1 GCA_031287715.1 Mediterranea sp. (in: CFB group bacteria) | reverse complement strand
AAAGCGAGCGACGAAGAACGGAAAGCCGGATTTGATTTAGCGGATTACCTTGTGCGCTTCTCCCTTTCGGAGTTCACCGGCAAGCCTCAACCGGAAACAGGTGGGCCAACCGTCGGAGCCGGAACGGATAAATGCTACCCGTCTTATGTGAACGATTCACTGAATGATCACGGAACAATCATTGATCAATCAGTGAATGTAAGCAAACATCATCCCTTCTATGTTTCCGATACCGGAATAACGTTCACTCGCTTAGGCCCTGGACATGATTCATCAGAACCGGATGCCGACGAAGTGTATCTATGCCATTTGAGCAAGTTAAATACTGATTTGATTGTTCATAGTAGGTCTCTAAACTTAGATTCAGGGCATAGCAAGCCGCTGCATCAGAGCCGGAACGGATAAATGCTATCCGTCTTATGCTTCCGATACCGGAACGCTGTACGCACCTATCCCGCCGGATAGACAAACCAGCTATACCGTATACCCAAGCGTTGAGGCTTACATGATACACTGACAATAGAAACGGTTTTAGCCCTCAATTAAACAAGGGCATTTTAAGGCGTTTTAAGCCACTATCTCAATCCAGCCAATAAAATGTATGCCTACGGTGAGAAAGTGTCTTAGCATCAAAGGAAAATGGCAAATCGGGGCAATTATTTTATATTATAGATTTTATTTCTATTTCATCATTGAAATATAGATTATAACTATGGGCGTCCGATTGAAAAAAGGAAAAAGCCAACTCCTGGTAACTTGAATTATACAGTTCCAGATTCGACCATGACAGTGTTTCCAGCGTTTTGGGTGTAACCCGCGCGCGTGTAGGGGGGTAAGCTCGCTATCCAATTTATTTTTGCTTACATTCATGGTATGGTTTAATCATTGATACTTGCGCAAAAGGCGTAGAACCGCGCGCGTATAGGGGTCTAATTTAAGCATACTATTTTCCTCTATCAGAAGCAAGGAACCGATTAATCTCAATTAGGATATTCTTTTACAGAAGCGGGATATAACATACCTCGATCGTCCGGCTTCTTTTTATGTTCCGGACGCAGCGGACGCAGCGGACGCTGGAAAACAAAAACTTTTTTTTTAACCGAGTGAGTTATGAATGAAACCGCAATCTGTTTATCTTATTGATAATCAATATTTTAATGAAGCGTTGGTAACTAAAAACGCTTAACCCGCGCTAAGTGTCCCACCACGGAACTATCTCCAGAAGTTCAATCCGTACTATCGTTTCTAAAAGAAAACCATTTACCGGCTATCATTATCGTGGATAAGGTAATGATACGAATAGTAGGGAATAAGAATAACATCTTCGATAGTGGCAATTACGGACACCTTACTACCGGTAATGACAGCGGGGTAACGGGTGATATAAACGTAGGGGAGAGTAGCCCAAAAATAAGGCATGATTGAAATGTTACCTTACTTACAGAAGGATTGTTTCCTAAGGACGGAATTGTTTTCTTATCTTTGTTAGTGAAATGCCGAAAGGTATTGTTTTAAAGCCGTAAAAAGCACTTTGATTTTAGCGAAAATCAAGGTGCTTTTATTTTATGTGGTGCAAATGTGGTGCAAAACGAAAAATTAAAAACGCTAACAATCCGATTATTAGATTGTTAGCGTTTTGATTAGTACCCAGACCCGGGGTCGAACCGGGATGGAAGTGAATCCACTGGTGTTTGAGACCAGCGCGTCTACCGATTCCGCCATCTGGGCTTAATTGCGGGGCAAAGGTATAGATTATTTTCAATGCGGCAATAGTTTTTGAGAAAAAGGGGTAAATAAAGAATAAAACATATAGAGCTTGATATATCCGTTATAAATAAATGCTACATTAGCAGAAACTTTTAAAACCGTCTATAAAATGGTCAATAAAGATAATTATTGTGTGATTATGGGTGGAGGAATCGGCAGTCGTTTTTGGCCATTCAGCCGCAAAACCTTACCTAAACAGTTTCTTGATTTTTTTGGAACAGGGCGTTCGCTCCTACAACAAACGTTTGATAGGTTCAATAAAATTATTCCGACGGAGAATATTTTGGTAGTCACCAACAAGATGTATGCAGATCTGGTTCGGTCTCAATTGCCAGGGCTTCATCCGGAGCAAATATTACTTGAGCCGACAAGAAGAAATACAGCCCCTTGTATTGCATGGGCTTCATATCATATATGTGCACTAAATCCTAACGCCAATATTGTTGTCGCTCCGTCCGATCATTTGATCCTTAAAGAGAGCGAGTTTCTGGAGGCTGTGGAAAAAGGACTTAAGTTTGTTTCCTGTTTCGACAAATTACTTACGTTAGGTATAAAACCCAATCGTCCGGAAACAGGATATGGATATATCCAGATTGCAGATAAAGAAGGCGAAAACTTCTATAAAGTGAAAACTTTCACAGAAAAGCCTGAGTTGGAACTGGCCAAAGTATTTGTGGAAAGTGGAGAGTTCTACTGGAATTCCGGGCTATTCCTTTGGAATGTCAACAGTATTATCGCAGCAACAGAAAAGGTGTTGCCCGAACTTTGCACTATTCTTAAGAAAGGAGAGAAATTGTATGGTACACCGGAAGAAAAAGTTTTCATTGACAAAAACTTCCCGCTGTGTTCCAATGTATCCATTGACTTCGGAGTAATGGAAAAGGCCGACAATGTGTATGTTTCGTTAGGTGATTTCGGATGGTCGGACTTAGGAACATGGGGATCTCTGTATGACCAGTCTCCTAAAGATGAAAACGGGAATGTTGTGCTTAAAGGCGAATCGCTGATATACAACAGCAGAGACAATATCGTTGCTTTACCTAAAAATAAATTGGCCGTTATCGAAGGACTTGAAGGCTATCTTATTGCAGAATCGGACAACGTGCTGCTTATATGCAAGAAAGACGAAGAATATGCCATCCGTAAATATGTGAACGACACACAGATCAAATTGGGCGAAGAATACATTTAGCTATTTTATAGAGACTATCTCTAACGCAAAAGAATGATACGCAGCCTAATAATCCTGCTGATCGAGTTGGCATATGATCACGAACAACAGAGTGAACAGCTCGAACAATCTTCATAACTATACTTCATAAAAAACACCCCAAAAGTTAGTGTCCAACTTTTGGGGTGCAGTTCATTTTTAATTATCAATTGTATTAATATCCCGGATTTTGAAGTTCCTTTTTCTGTTCTTCGGTCAGGGGTGAGCCATCTTCGCGGGTCAGACCGTCGATGAACGATTGGGGTATGGGGCGGAGGACGTGTTTCTGGTCGATGTTCGTGGCCGCTTCCGGGTTGAAGGCCTTGGTGCGTTTGAGCAGGAGGCCGGCACGGCTGAGTTCTTCCCAGCGGTTCCATTCGCCGTTCAACTCACGGGTGCGCTCGTTGAAGATGAAGTTCAGCATACGGTCGTAGTCGCCCGAAACGCCCAGGGCCGACAGGATGGCTTCGTCTTCGGGCGGCAAGGTGTTGTAGTTGCCGATTTGCAGCGAAGAGGCCGCCGTTGTTTTGGCAATGCCGGTGGACAGGTAATAGGTATTCCTGGTCAGGTAGGCATTTCCGTTGGCATCGGTGAGTGTTCCGTAGCCCGGGTGTGAGTTTTTGAACCAGTTCACGTAGTTATCCGTCTTGCTGTTCCTGGTGAAATTGGTTGTTGTGCTGTACAGGCTGTTGTTCGGGAAGGCGATGGAGCCGTCCACGTACAGCTCGCGGTTTTCGCCGGCCTTCCATTGTCCGCGCGCCCGCAGCCGGTTCACCGTTGTGACGGCGTCCTGGTAGTTGCCCTGGCGTACTTGCGCTTCGGCTTTCACCAAATAGGTTTCTCCTGTTCGCGCCATGGTCACGTCGCGGTAGGCATCTCCTCCATCGGCATTCCTCATGCCGTCCTGTGTTTTGTTCAGGCCGCAGAAGACGTTGGATTGCGATGCGTTGCCGTTGCTGTTGTAGCTCGGCAGCACGTACTGTCCGTTCAGGTAGAGCGGGAAGGCGTTGGGCACCCATTTGTTTGTTTCCGGATGGATGAAGGTGCTGCTGCTGGCCAGCCCGTACTCGCCGTAGGGTTTGCTGTCCAGACGGCTGTCTGTTTTCTTGTTCAGTATGAAGATGATGCCTTCGTCACCCAGTGCTGCGGCACTGCTTCCAAAAGTGGCGTTCAGCGTCGCGTTCCTGATGTTGTTGATGCCGTATACGGTTCGGAATGACTTCCACAGCCGGGCGTCGTTTTCGTTGTCATAGGTGGAATAGTTGTATTCGGTGGGCCGGCAGCGCTGAAAGTCTTGCCCGCCGATAAACGCTCCGCGGCTCACCCATCCTCCGCTGAAAGTATCGAACCGTGGACTGAAGTACGAGTGGGTGCGGTTTCCGAAGCGCCCTTTGGTGGAGGAGTCGGCGTTGTGCTGTGCGGACATCAGTATTTCGATCAGGCCTTCGTTGGGGCAGTCTACTCCGGTCCAGCGGGCGTATAAATCCCAATAATCGTCTGCCAGCGGACAGGCCGTGATGACTTCGTCGCAGAGGGCGATGCATTTGGCCAGGTCGGCGTCGATGGTTCCGCTGTTCCATTCTTTGTTACGTTCGGAGGCGCGGAAGAGCAATGCCTTAGCCCAGAAATGCGCGGCGGCGTACTTTGTCCACGTGCCCACGCCCCGCCATCTGGTTGTCGGCAGGTAGTTGTATGCGTTCTCCAGGTCGGAGACGATTTGCGCCATCGTTTCTTCGGCCGACGCGCGGTTGAAGTTTCTCACGGCGCCTGCCGGCGGCTCGGTCTGAACGACAACTCCGCCATATTGTGCAAACAGACGGTAGTAGTTGTACCCGCGGAGGAAGTAGGCTTCACCCAGGCATTTGTTGCGCGTATCTTCGTTTGCGATCTTGTCGGCATTGGCTACGATCAGGTTGGCTGAAGATATGCCGTAGTACATTTGGTTCCACAATCCATCAACAGGAGGGCAGTTTTTGTTGGCGGCCCCGGTTTCCACGGTCGCATTGCTTGCATTCAGGCGGCTGTCGTAGCTGTTCCAGGGTTCGCTCGTCAGGTCGGAGCCGTTGGTGAACTCGTCCGTGCCGTAGAGGGTTATGCCGTAGGCCCATTCGTATCCGAAGTGCCAGCGGATGTTGCCGTAAAGGGAGGTTGCCAGCGCGGTAAGGCCTTCTTCGGTCTCAAAATACTGTGTGGTGTATGCAGTGGACTTTTCTTCGTGGAGGAAGTCGTCGCCGCAGGAGGAAAAGCCGATGGCGAATACGAGTGCCGTACCCGTCAGTATATTGGTATATAGCTGTTTCATAAAAAATTCTTTTAATGCGTTTATGAATTAGAATCCGATCTCAATACCCAATGTGATACCGCGATTGTAGTATGAGGTGTTGAAATCCAGGTCGATAAAGTCAATGGAGGAGTACAGGCTTCCCGGATTACGCAATTGTCCGTACATCTTCAGGCTGCTTATTCCCAGCGGCCGGCAAAGTTTGGCCGGCAGGAAGTAGCCTAAGGAGATGTTTCTGAATTTCAGGTAGGAGGCTTTCTTGAATCCGATCAGGCTCGCGTAGGCGTCGCCGCTCACTCCCGGCGTTCCTGTGAAGATGGGTTTCTGCCATTCGGCGCCGGTATTGTCCGGGCGCCAGTAGTCGATCTCGCGCTGGTTGCTTACGCCGCCCTGCGCTTCGCCGCCGGTAGAGATGGTGTATCCCATGCGGCCGTATAGTTCGACGTTCAGCTCAAAGCCTTTGTAGGTGAACGAATTGCTCCAGCCCAAGGTCCAGCGCGGGTCGCGGTTGCCGATGATCAGGCGGTCTTTATCATCTATGATGTAGTCGTTGTTCCGGTCGTGCGGTCTGACCATACCGGCCTGGAACGATGCGCCCTTTTCGTTGAACTTGGCCATCTCCGCCGCATCGGATTCCTGCCACAGGCCGTCGTGCCGGTAGCCGTAGTATACGCTGATGGACTGGCCGATAAACCAGGAGTTGTCTACCATATCATTTTTACCGTTGGCAAGTTCGACAAGCTCGTCCTTTTGCCAGGCTGCATTGATGGTAGAATTCCAGGTGAAGTCTTTCAGCTCGACCGGAATGGCGCTCAGCGAGATGTCGATACCGTGATTCTTCGATTTGCCGACGTTGGCCATCGTTTCGTTGTAGCCGGTCAGCGTGGGGATCTTCATATTCATGATCATGTCTTCGGTATTCGATTGGTAAAGGTCGATGGTTCCGCTGATGCGGCCTTTCAATACGCTGAAGTCGATACCGAGGTTCCACTGTGTTGTCTTCTCCCAGCCCAGCAGCGGGTTGGCCATCAAGGTGGCATCGGAGAAATAATAAGGCTCGTTTGTCCCGTAGGCCTGGAGGTTGCCCATCCCGCCGAAAGGAACATAGAACGAACGGATGTTGCCCAAGGTATCATAAGCCTTCACGGTAGCGTTTCCGGTTACTCCCATACCCAGGCGGAGCTTGAGTTGTTCGATCCACGTCATGCTTTTCATGAACGCTTCCTGATCCAGACGCCAGCCCAGCGCCAGGCTGGGGAAGAAGTCCCACTTATGGCCTTCGGCAAGAACGGACGAACCGTCGTACCGGCCCGAAACCGTAAGCAAATAACGATCCTTGAACGCATAATTCAGACGCGCCATATAAGAGGCCAGCTGCCTGTCGGTAATATCCGTACCCATGGAAGCTCTTGCGTCGGTGGAGGTAATATCGACCGACCCCATGTTGTTCCATTTATAGCTCTCCTTGGGGATATTCTGCGCGCTCATGCTTGCCGTCTCCTGATTGTACTTGGAGGCCGACTGCAACAGGGTTATATCGAACTTATGGTCGCTGATGGTCTTGTTGTAGGTCAGTATATTGTCCAGCACCCAGGACAGTTTCCTGTCGTTGTTCCACGACGCGTAGCTTGTGCCGCCCTGGCGAACCGCCGAATTTTTATCAATATAGATGCCCCGGCGGTAATAACGAATGTCGGGGCCAAAGTTGGACTTGATGCTCAAGCCTGCCAGAGGCTCCCATATCTTGCCGAAGTCAATGCCGGCATAGAAACTGCCCAGAGCGCGGAGTGTCTGGCGCCGCTCGTCGGACTTCTTCCACTCGTCCAAAACGGTATATACCCCATTGATGTTGCCCGGGTTGAAGATGATCTCCCCATTCTCGTCATACGGTTGGGATATGTTGTAGATCTGCTTGGCGGCATTGTAGATGTCCGTCGGCCCCGAGCTGCTGGATTGCCCCGTGCGGGAATAACCGTAACTCTGTTTGTTCCACGACGCATTGATCGAGCCTCCCATGCTGAACCACTCGGTCGGAATAATATCGGTGGACATGGAAACGTTGTACCGTTCGACGGATTGCCCTTTCTGGGTTCCCTCGTTCTTCAGGTATCCTACGGAGAAAAAAGACTTCATCTTTTCGGTGCCGCCGCTTGCGCTTACGGTATGCTCCTGCGTTATGCCGGTTTGGGTGACGTAATCGGTCCAATCGGTATTGATGACTTTCGAGCTGTCCCACGTACCGCCTGTCCATCCTTTCATCATATTTGCATAGGAAGTCCCGTCCAGCGAGTTGAAGATCTTCTCGTCCTGCGCCTGCGACGGCTGGTTGCCCGGCGTTGCCGCTGCCGGATTGGCATTGTAGTACGCCCAGCGACGCCAGGTCACATAATCATCCACATTCATTGCAGGCGACAGGTCTTGTATGTTTTCAACCGTGAACGTTCCTGCGTAGTTCAGCCGGAACGTGCCGGTCTTGCCGCGCTTGGTCGTTACGAGCACAACCCCGTTGGCGCCCCGCGAACCGTAAATAGCTGTGGAAGAAGCATCTTTGAGGATGCTGATGTTCTCAATGTCGCGCGGATTGATACTCTCAATACCCCCCGAACTCAACACAACGCCGTCAACAACATACAGCGGGTCGTTCCCGTCCTCCGTCAGCGAGCGTTTGCCGCGGATATAGATGCTGCCCAGCTCGCCGGGCCGCTGGTTCAAGGTAATATCGACTCCGGCAACCTTTCCCTGCAACGCTTCGAGCGCATTGGTGACAGGCTTGGTCGAAAGTTCCTTTGCACCGACGCTGGATAGCGCCCCTGTGACGTCGCTCTTCTTCTGAACGCCGTAGCCCACCACCACGACTTCGTCCAGCGCCTGCGCATCCTCTGCCAGCGCGACTTTCAGCGTTGTTACGCCCGCGGTAGAAACCGTTTGGGTGACGTAGCCGATATAACTGATCTTCAAACGTCCGGCCGCCGGAACATTTGAAAGAGAAAAATTACCGTCAATGTCGGTAATCGTACCGTTCGTCGTTCCGTCAACAATAACACTTGCGCCGATAACCGGCTCCCCCGTGTTATCAACAACCGCCCCCGTCACGGTTTTGCTTTGGGCAAACGCCGCCGCTGCCGTCAAGGCGAACAACGCAACAACTAAAATTCTGGGGAACACGTCCATAAGGTGTGAATACCTCGGTCTTTTTTCGTTTTCCATAAAATATTAATTTAAACATTAAATAAAGATTTCCTTTTCCCTGCGAATCTATCCTGATTACGACAAAAAGTAAATAGAAGATTGTACAAACACCTGTATTTTTATTGTCCTTACAAACGAAAGACACAAATTTACATGACCTGGCTGTCATCTGTTATTCAGGACAACATTGCCCGCCCTGTTTTGCAAGGCGGCAGTTGGGCATCCGCGCTGCGGGAGGGTCTTCAAAATCCCACCAAGCACTTTCCCCAGCTCGGAGACCATTTGGCGGATCTGCCAAATACTTTCCCCGGCTCGGAGACCATTTGGCGGATCTGCCAAGTACTTTCCCCGGCTCGGAGACTATTTGGCAGCTCCATCGAATTGTCAATTATCAATTGTCAATTGTTCATTGCCTATTGTCAATGGAATTTCTATTTTTGTTGCCATAATCAAGTATTATTGTTATGAAAAGAACATTTTTTATTTCATTGCTTTCTTTGTTTGTTTGTTGTTCTGCGTTATTCGCCCAGAATATCCAAGTGCATTATGATTTTGGCCGTATGTTGTATGGCGACGACCAGAGCGCCCGACCCAAGCTGACCACTACGGTAGAGAAGTTCCATCCGGACAAGTGGGGGAATACGTTTTTCTTTGTCGATATGGACTATACGAATGGCGGAATCGTGTCGGCCTACTGGGAAATAGCCCGTGAAATACAGTTCGGGAGCGGCCCTTTTGCCGCCCATGTGGAGTATAACGGCGGACTGGCAACGGGTTTTTCTTTTAATAACGCCTATCTGGCCGGCCCGTCCTATACGTACAACAACGCGTCTTTCTCCAGGGGCTTTACGCTTATGGCGATGTACAAATATATCCAGAAGAACAGTTCGCCGAACAGCTTCCAGCTAACCGGCACGTGGTATGCAGACTTCGGCAAAGGGCTTTACAGCTTCTGCGGATTTGCCGACTGGTGGCGCGAGAAGACGCCCCTCGGCACGATGGTTTTTATGACCGAACCCCAATTCTGGGTGAACCTGAACAAGATAAAAGGGATAAGCGACGGGTTTAACCTGAGCGTCGGTACGGAAGTGGAGATCAGCCATAATTTCGCAGGCGACGGTTGGTTCTTCAATCCCACGCTGGCGCTGAAATGGACGCTTTAGTAACATGGCCGTGCGGATAGGATTGCTATGGATGACCGGCCTTATCGCTTTGCCTGCTTTTTCACAAGTATTTAAAGGAAGGATAACGGCGGAAAACGGCGAGCCTATACCTTATGCCACGCTATACATACACGAAACCAGTACGGGTTTCACGGCCGACGACCGCGGATCTTTCCACGTAGCCTTGAAACCCGGGAAGTATACCTGCGAAGTATCCTCTTTGGGCTATATGCGCCGGCTTATTCCGGTTGACATGGCCGGCGAAGACTTGGAAAGAGAGATCGTACTGAGCGAACGCGTCTATCCGCTGCGCGAAGTGAACATCACAACCAATAACGAAGACCCTGCATATCCCGTGATGCGGCAGGCTATTGCGTATGCCCCCTATTACCGTTCGTTTGTCAAGGGCTATACCGCCGGAACCTACCTGAAAGGCACAGGCAAGCTCAATCGCGTGCCGGCCCTTCTCAGGATCACGAAAAGCGCCCGGGAAGAGACCAGGAAATACCTCGGACGGCTGTTCGTGCTGGAAGAACAGCGGCGGGTGACCTTTACCGCGCCCGATACATGGAACAATGAGGTGAAAGCGTATACAAATTCTTTCCCCGACGAAATGCAGACCAGTCTGGAAATGGTAAACATCAATCTTTACCAGCCTGCTATTTTCGGCAAAGTCTCTCCGTTGAGCCGGGATGCTTTCTCGTACTACCGGTTCAAGCTGGAAGGTTCTTATATGGAAGGGGAACATTTGGTGAACAGGATACGGGTGATCCCACGGAAAGAAAACCCCGAGCTGGTATCCGGCTACCTTTATATAATAGAAAACCTGTGGTGCCTCTCGGCCGTAGATGTCAGGATAAGCCATTCGGGATTCGATGCAACGGTAAAAGTGACCTGCAAAGAGGTCAGGCCTTCTGTGTTCCTGAATACCTCTATGACGTTGAAAGTCAATGTTGATGTGTTGGGAATAAAAGCAGAAGCCTCTTACCTCTCGGCTATTCATTATACCCGTGTCGATATTGATGAAACCACTTATGCCCCCGGTAAGAGCAGTAGCCCGCCGGCTACCGGAAAGCAGCAAAAGCTCCGGAAGCGGATCGATGAATTGAGCCGGAAAGAAAACCTCACAACCCGCGACGCCCGCAAACTTTCCAAATGGGTGGATAAAGCCGTTGAAGAAGCGGATACCGTCCGCTCCAAACACAAATACGAGCGCAGGTCATCGAACCATAACCTCAAAAAAGATTCCCTTGCCGGCAAGCGCGATTCGATTTATTGGGACACCATCCGCAGCGTGCCCTTGAAGCCCGAAGAAAGGGAGAGCTATGCGCAGAAAGAAAAACTGAAGCCGTTAGGCGATCCTTCGGGAGGGAACGCCCGCAAGGAAAAGGTTTCCGATGTGGCGATACAAACGCTCTTGTTTGGCAAGACCTTCAAAAGCAAGAAAGATAAAGCCTGGATCGCATTTGGCGGCCTGGGATCCTGCGTGCCGGAATATAACGTTGTCGACGGCTATTGGGCCGGAATCAAATTGACGGCCGGCATACGGCCGGGCCGGCAAACAAAGCTGAGTTTCACCCCTGCGGTTTATTATGCCACCGCCCGTAAAAAATGGCTGGGGGCCGGCCGGTTGACGCTGGATTATGCGCCCCGCCGGTTGGGGAAACTGTCGCTGAGCGCCGGCATCCTGTCGGCCGACTTCAACGGCGAAAGCGGAGAGAGCCGGATCATCAACGGCATATCCTCTTTGCTCTTTGCCCGCAACGGCATAAAGTTCTATGATAAACGTTTCCTCTCCATCGACAATGAAATCGAACTCGCCAACAGCCTGCTGCTATCCACCGGATTTACCTGGCAGAAGAGGAACGCGTTGGAAAACAAGGTGGAGAAAAGCCTGTTCGGGAAGCAGGTGGAACCCAACCTTCCCCTGATGCAACCGGACGAACTGCTGAAAGCATCCGTCGCCCTGCAATACACGCCGGCACATTATTACCGGATGTCCCAGGGGCGCAAGCGCTATCTACAGTCCGAATACCCCACGTTCACAGTCCGGTACGAAAGAACATTCCCGTGCGGCGATGCCGGAAAACCGTCGCCAACCTTTCAACGCATGGAACTGTCCGCCGAACAGGAAACAACCTTCGGGCTATTCAACCGCATCCATTGGTTTGTCAACGGAGGCGCTTTCCGCGACGCCGCCCATATGCAGTTTCCGGACTATAAACACTTTGCCGCCTCCCGCATACCTGTTACCGAACGTTCGCTTGACCAAGGCTTTGCCTTACCGGGCAATTACGCCTATTCGACCCCGACCCGCTGGGCGCAGGCCAACATATCCTGGTACACCCCTTATATCCTGCTGAAGCACCTGGAGTTCCTTAAAAAGAAACGCTACGACGAAGCACTACACCTGCGCGCGTTGGCGGTCTACAAAAAATCCCCCTATTGGGAAGCTGGCTACTCCATTGGACAGTCCGACCTGTATCGGGTAGGCATCTTTGCAGGGTTTGAACAAGCCAAATTCAACGCAGCCGGCGTCACCATATCCCTGCCCCTGCTAAAACTTCTGAGAGAATAAGGAGGTTCTTTCGTCAAAAAATGTATTTTTGTAAGAAATAAAAACATTAGCGAAGAAGAATAGAACTGCTCAAGCAAAATCAACTTTAACGAACTCAACTAATGAAAATCATTGCAGTAGGAATGAATTACGCCCGGCACAACGAAGAGCTGGGAGACGCCGCCGCCCGTGGCGAGGAACCCGTCATCTTTATGAAGCCGGATTCCGCCATACTGAAAGACGGCAACCCCTTCTTTATCCCCGATTTCTCGGAAGAGATCCACTACGAGGCGGAACTCGTGGCGCGCATCTGCCGACTGGGGAAAAACATCGCGCCCCGTTTCGCCGACCGCTACTACGACGCCCTGACCGTAGGAATCGACTTTACCGCCCGCGATCTACAACGCAAGTACCGCCGGGCCGGAAACCCGTGGGAACTGTGCAAAGGTTTCGACAGCTCGGCCGCCATCGGGACCTTCGTGCCGGTCAGCCGCTTCGCCGATAAGGAAAACCTGGAATTTCACCTGACCATAGACGGAAAAGAAGTACAACGCGGCAACACCGCCGATATGCTCTTCTCCATGGGCGACATCATCGCGCACGTCAGCCGGTTCGTCACCCTGAAAATCGGCGACCTCCTCTTTACGGGCACTCCCGCCGGAGTAGGCCCCGTTTCCGCAGGCCAACACCTGGAAGGATACCTGGAACGCGAAAAACTACTCGACTTTTATATTCGCTAAACACCCATCCGCATGAAAATAAGAACAGGATTCGGCTTCGACGTCCACCAACTAATCGAAGGACGCGAACTGCGGCTCGGCGGCATCCGCCTGGAACACGAAAAAGGACTGCTGGGGCACTCCGACGCAGACGTGCTGATACACGCCATTTGCGACGCACTGCTGGGAGCAGCCAACATGCGCGACATCGGATACCACTTCCCCGATACCGCCGCCGAATACAAAAACGCAGACAGTAGAATTATACTCGGAAAAACCGTGCAACTCATAGCGGGGAAAGGCTACACGGTAGGCAACGTCGATGCCGTCATCGTGGCCGAACGCCCCAAGCTGCAACCCCACATACCCGCAATGCAGGCAACCCTGGCCCGGCTGATGAACATAGACGAAGACGACGTATCCATCAAAGCCACCACCACCGAAAAACTCGGCTTCACCGGCCGCGAAGAAGGCATTTCCGCCTACGCAACCGTACTGATAGAAAAACACTGAAACCAACCCCCCCGCTTACCATTAGCCGGCGCCATACCGAACCGGGCATTCCTTCCTTTTGCGAAATGCTTTCCGCGCAAGTATAATATATAGGAAGAAGTGAAGAAGGCGCAGCCTCTTTTCTTTTGTGCGCCGACCGGTTTTGGCGGCAGAACCGGCGTGTTTTAAAAGTTAATCAGTATATTAGCTGCCGTATCACAGGATCACGTATTAAAAATGAATTTATTCAAGAAAACAGGATGCGCCGTGCTTGCTTTGACGGCGGCCGTTTGCGCAAGAGCGCAGTTTGTGGATTACGGTGCAGACCCGTCGCATTACAAATGGAATATCGTGCGGACGAAGCATTACAGCCTGATCTATCCCCATGGGAACGATTCCATGGCGCGCCGTTACGTTTCCTTTCTGGAAACTTCCTATCCCCATGTCGAACGCACCATCGGCAGGCCGCTCAAGAAGAAATATCCCGTGGTGCTGCATCCGGGCAATATGCTGTCGAACGGAATGGTATCCTGGGCGCCCCGCCGCATGGAAATTATCCCGACGCCTTCGTCCGACCTTTACGCACAAGCATGGGACCGGCAGCTTGTTATTCACGAATCACGCCATGTCATGCAAACGGGCAAGCTGATGAGGGGTCTTTTCAGGCCGCTCTATTTCCTGCTCGGCGAGCAGAGCCAGGGTGTCGCCGCCCTCTTCGTCCCGAACTGGTTTTTCGAGGGCGACGCTGTCTCTACGGAAACGGCGCTGTCGAAAAGCGGCCGGGGGCGGCTGCCCGAGTTTCATATGATCTATCGCGCACACCGCATGGCCGGCACGTTTTTCTCTTTCGACAAATGGAACCTGGGGTCGTACAAGGACGATACCGGGACGTATTATGCGCTGGGGTATAACCTGACGGCATACGCCCGCCACCAATTCGGAGAGGACGTGTGGAAGCGAGTGTCCACCCACTATACGAGGCACGTCGCCATCCCTCCTTTCGGAAAGGCGATCAAGAACGTCACGGGAATCTCTTCCGGACAACTGTTTGAGCAGACGTTCGGCTTCCTCGAAGAGGAATGGAAAGAGCAGGAGAACGCCTGGCGGCAGTCGGGATCGAAGCCTGACCGCCTGTCGCCCGCCGACAAGCGCTACAATGCATACAACTATCCGCAGGCGCTGAACGACTCGGCCGTCCTCGTGGTCAAATCCGGCTTAGAAGACCTTACCGCGCTGGTCATCATCGAAAAAGGAAAAGAAAAGCACGTGGCTTATATGGGTCGGATCAATAGCCGGATTGCGCTAAACGGCAACAAGGTCTACTGGACCGAATACGTGCCCGGATTGCGCTGGGCGCACCAAAACTATTCGGAACTCAAGTGCTGCGACCTGAACACCGGGCGGATCACCACCATCACCCGCCGGACGCGCTATCAGTCGCCGACGATCGACCCCGAAGGAAAGCGGGCCGCCGTGTCGGAGTTCTCCGTGTCGGGCGAGAACCATGTCGTGCTTGTGGATGCCCAAACGGGGGCGGTATATGCCCGTCACAGGGTTCCCGGCAACGCCTTTGCGAAAGAGCTGGCCTGTACGGACGATGGGGATGTCATTGCAACCGTCGTTGGCGACGACGGCATCCGGCTGCTCCGCCTTTACACCCAAACGGGCGCGTGGCGCGAGCTGCTGCCGGCAACCACGGCCAACATCACCGCGACGGTCTGGCAAAACGGCAAACTATTCTTTGAATCGGGCCTCAACGGCACCAACAACATCTACGAATACGACCCGGCCGGAAAAACCTTCAGCCGGCTGACCGCCGCACGCTTCGGAGCGTTCACACCGGCACTGTCAGCCGACGGCAAGCGGCTGCTCTTTGCCGATTTCCAAGTCAACGGCTATCATCTGGCGGCCCTGCCCGCGGACAGCCTGAAAAGAGAGCCTGCGGACTTTGCCCAACCGCACCGCTTCGAGCTGGCGGAAACCCTTTCCGGACAGGAACGCTTCAATATGGACACGGCCGCCGTGCGCCCCGTCGAATTTAAGCCCAAGCGCTATTACAAGGCGTCCCACCTGTTTAATATACACAGTTGGGCGCCCTTCTATTACGATGTGACCGAAGTGGTCGACCTCCGCACCGATGATTTCAGTACAGTGATCAAACCCGGCGCCATGCTCGTCTCCCAAAACGCCCTGAACACGGCCGTGGCGCAAGCCGGATGGTATTACGACGGGGAACGCCACGGAAAGCTGTCCATGACCTATACCGGCTGGTTTCCGGCCATCGATCTGACGGTTGATTACGGCAGCAAAGCCTTTAATATGGAATGGGTGCTCAACGAAGAAAATAAGAAGGTCACGTCGCTCAAGCAGGCCAGCCGGACGCTCTTCGAGGCGAAAGCACGGGTGTATCTGCCCCTCAACCTGACCCGCAACCATTACGTTCGCGGTCTCCAACCCTCGGTTACCTACCTCTTTACCAACAATAAATACCAGCAATTCACCAGCGGAAAATTCCGCGAATTTCAATACCTCCTGTCGGAGATCCACTTCTACAATTACAGGAAAATGGCCAAGCAAGACATCCTCCCGCGCTGGGGATACCGGCTGAGCCTGCAACACCTCTTCTCGCCCTTCAATTCCGAGAACTACGGCGAGATATACGCCGCCCGCCTGACCGGTTATCTGCCCGGATTGGTGCGCGGCGACGGGCTGATGCTCCGGTTGACCTATCAATATCAAGATCTGGACGGCAAACACCTCTATCTCCCGCGGCAAGTCTCCAATGCGCCACGCGGCTACGGCTACCCGATCGCCACGCAGCGACTGACGGGCGTGCAGGCGGATTATTCCTTCAAACTCTTTAATCCCGACTTCAGCGTCGGGCCGCTGCTGTACATCCAGCGCGTCCGCGGCAATGTCTTCTACGATTACTTCCGCAACAAGCCAAAAGCGAAGCCTTTGGAGGTCAAACGCTCGTCGGGAGTCGATTTGATCTTGGATTGCAACATCCTCCAATCCAATTTCCCCGTTTCGCTCGGAGCCAGAGCCGTCAAGCCGGAAAACGGCCAATGGCGGATGGAAACGCTGTTCACCATCTCCTTTTAACCCCCCCCCTCATCATTTACAATTTACCATTTACCATTTGTTACCGGCGTAAAATGGTAAATGGTAAATGGTAAGTTGTAAATGGTAGATCAATGTCGTTTAGTTAAGCTATAACTTTCTTCTTATTCAAGTAATAATGCCGGGCGCTTGGCTATGCTTCCAGGTCAGCGGTATTTAAGAAGGGTGTGTTGTCGAACGTAGCCTTCCAGGCTTTTCCGGTTTGTTCGTCGATTTCGCAGGGGACATAGCGTCCGTTCGTGGTGTTGTACATGAATAGCGCTTCTCCTTTTTCGCCCAGGTGTCTGAATTTCACTTTTTTTATGTGTATCCTTGTGGCGCCTGCCTGGTAGTCGCGTTCCACGGTCAGTCCGATGTCGCATTTATTGCAGAAGGCGGCCGA
>JAITSN010000106.1 GCA_031287715.1 Mediterranea sp. (in: CFB group bacteria) | reverse complement strand
GGGTGCCCTTCTGGGTGGCAAAGGGTGCCCCTCATGGTACCCCCCAACAGAAGGTATCCTGGAGGGGGTAGAAAGCCGCATTTATTGAGTGTGGGGTTTTACAAAAAAAGAAGACAAACATTGCTATTTACCATTTACCATTTACCATTCATCTCTTCATCTTCCATTTATCTCTTCAGTTAAAGACTTAAAGATTTAAGGCGCAGCCGCGTTAAGGACAGGAGCGGAAAGCCCGGAGCGGAGCGGAACGAAGTGCAGCGAAGCGAGGACTTGCAGCGGATGGCCTGGGCCGCAGGCAACGCCCAAACATTTACTTACCATTTACCATTGAATACGAAATGGTATATGGTAAATGGTGGATGGTGGATGAAGCTGGCTGCTTTATTTTTTAGACAGGCGTTGCTCTTCAAGCCGGTATTTTCTGATGATTGCCCGGCTGCAATCGGCAGGGATGTTGAAATATTCCGGCAGGGATGACTTCATGATGCGCTTGGCTATCAACTTGCGGCTTTTATAATGGGAGAAGTATCCTAAATATGAATTGAGTATGCTACGTTGCTGCTCAAGCCAATGTATGTCCGGAAGGATATTCGCTGTTTTGTACTTGTTTATCTCTTCGGATATTCGGGTTACGGTCCTGTTGAAGTTCTTTACGGAACGGTTTCCGGCATAGCGGCGGTAGGGTTTGATCACGCTTCCCAGAAAGGGGGCGCCTTTCCGACATTCTTGCAGGTAGATCTTTTTGGGGTGAAGGATCAGCTCCAGGTCTTGACTCAGGAAGTTGCGGATAAGGGGTATTTGTTCCCGGAGGAAGGTTTTGCTCGGGTGCACGATGAAGAAGTCGTCTGCGTAGCGCCCGTAGTGTTTGCAGCAGAGCGTGTGTTTTACAAATAGATCCAGCTTGTGCAGGTAGAGGTTGCTGAACAGTTGGGAGGTGAGGTCGCCGATGGGTAGTCCTACGCCCGGCGGGGAGCTTCGCAGGCTTTTTGATGGGGGCAGGCCTTGCCATTCGGAGGGCTTTCCGCGTATGTTGCAGCCGTCGGCAGGGTCCCAATAGATGATCCGGTTCAGCAGGTACATCAGCGTGTCTCTGTCTATTCCGCTATTCCGTTTGTGGTCGAAGTCCGGGTGCAGTTTCCAATGCCGGTTCAACGTGTTTTCCACCAGCATGTAGAGTTTATGGCGGTTTATGCTTATGAAGAAGTCTTTAACATCGAGTTTCAAGACCCAGGCTTGTTGCCGGTAGTTGTCCGTGCAGCTGCGTATGTGGTGTTCAAAACGGTTTATGCCCAGCGAAGTTCCTTTGCCTTTCCGGCATGAATAGCAATCGTAGATCATTTTCAGGTCGAAGATCGGCGAGAGGTAGTTATAAAGTAAATGGTGTATTACGCGGTCGCGGAATTGTGAGGCGAAGACTTCCCGTTTTACCGGGTGGTCTACCATGAAGCAGATTGCCGGCGAAGGGGCGTAGGTTCGCTCTTTGATCTCTTCGTACAGTTTTACTAAGTTGTGTTCGCAGTTCATCTCGAATGCCAGCTGGCTGTTTGTATTCCGTTTGTTTCTCCGTGCGTCGAAATAGGCTTGGAATACTTCTCCCAACAAGTTAGCTTTAGTCATTTTGAGAAGCAGGTTTGTTATTGCTGTATTTCTGCCATGCAGATAATTGTTTTGAGATGGCTTCGGTTTGTTCCGACAGTGCGCCGAACCGTTTGGGGGATATTTGTTTGAGGTCGCACAGCATCCTGATATAGAGTTTTACGATGACCATAGATTCGCGGGCTTCATTGATGATGTCGTTTTTTTCGGCTACGGCATTGGCCCGGTAGATCAGTACGATGATCTTTATTATTTCTTTTTTGAGGTCTTCCACTAAGGTGAATTTTATGTCGCGCTGTATATTTCCGAAACGGAATACTTCCATCATTAAGTCATAGACGGCTTTGTATACTCTCAGATTGTCATAGATTGCCATAACCGGTGTTTTTATTTAATGTTGTTTTGCTGATTCTATTATTGTATCAACGGCTGCACTCAGGTTGTTTGCGTCTTTGCCGCCTGCGGTAGCGAAGTGGGGTTGTCCTCCCCCTCCTCCCTGTATGAGTTTGGCGGCTTGACGAACAAGTTGGCCTGCGTTCAATCCGCCGGCAACAAGGTTGTCGCTTAGCATCACCGTCAATAATGGCTTGGATGCGTCTATGGTTCCGGCAACGAAGAAAAGGTTTTCGGTGATTTCACCGCGTAGCTGGAATGCTATGTTTTTCATGGCTTCGGCAGGCATTGAGCCTTGGTATTTGATGAGTTTGATCCCGTTTATTTCCTGTATATTCTTTAGCAGTTTGTCTTTGAGCATCGTTTGTTTTTCTTTCACAAAGTCTTCTACTTGCTTTTTCAGTTCTGCATTTTCTTCTATGTGTTTACGTACGGCGATTTCCAGATCGGGTGCTTGATTGAACAACGAGCGCAGATCGGCAACCGTGTCGCGGATCGTATCCAGCATGTCTTCCACCTTTGCTCCGGTTATCGCTTCGATGCGGCGTACTCCTGCTGCGATGGAGCTTTCGGAAACGATCTTCATCATTCCGATGCTTCCTGTTGCCTTTACATGGATACCTCCGCAGAACTCGATCGACGGGCCGAATTGGATCACACGTACTTCATCGCCATACTTTTCGCCGAACAGGGCGATGGCGCCCAGTTCTTTGGCTTGTGCAATGGGGATGTTGCGGTACTCAATCCGGTCGATGTTCTGGCGGATTCTTGCGTTCACCCGGTGTTCCACTTGGCGGATCTCTTCGTCGGTCATCTTCTGGTAGTGCGAGAAGTCGAAGCGTAGCCCGTCCGGCGATACCAGCGAGCCTTTTTGTTCAACATGCGTACCCAATACTTCGCGCAAGGCCGCATCCAGCAGGTGGGTAGCCGAGTGGTTGGCAGCCGAAGCCGCACGCTTTTCCACATCGACCTTAGCCTCTACCGGCAGTTCGGGACGGGCGGGCAGCCGGTCGGTGATCAGCATGGGCAGGTTGTTTTCTTTCTTGGTGTCAAGGACATTGATTTGTCCTTCCTCCGCAACCAGCCAACCCACATCGCCTACTTGCCCTCCGCTTTCTGCGTAGAAGGGATTCCGGTCCAGCACGATTTGGTATAGCGTTTTGTTTTTTTGCTTCACCCTGCGGTAACGGAGGATGGATGCTTCGGCGCACACGTCATCATAGCCGACAAACTCCGGGTTTCCTTCTTTCAGCGTCACCCAGTCGCCGGTTTCCACCGCCGCCGCATTGCGGGCGCGTTCTTTCTGCTTCTGCATTTCGGCATCGAACGCTGCGAGGTTGACGGTCATCTTGTTTTCGCGCAGGATAAGTTCGGTGAGGTCGAGCGGGAAACCGAACGTGTCATATAGTATGAAGGCGTCTTCGCCGGCGATTTCATTCTTGCCGGCGGCTCTTGCATCGGCCATTGTTTTGTCGAGCAGGCGGATTCCTGTTTCGAGCGTCCGCAGAAAGGTTTCTTCTTCTTCCTTCATTACTTTCCCGATCAGCACCTGTTGTGCGGCAAGTTCGGGATAGGCGTCTCCCATGCTCTCAATCAGCACCGGAAGCAATTTGTGCATGAACGCCTGTTTCTGCCCCAGGAATGTGTATCCGTAGCGTACGGCGCGGCGCAAAATACGGCGGATGACGTAGCCGGCCTTGGCGTTGGACGGCAGCTGGCCATCCGTAATCGAGAACGCGATCGTGCGGATATGGTCGGCAATGACACGCATGGCAATGTCTTTCTGTGCGTCTTTGCCGTATTCCGCGCCGCTCATCCGGGCGATTTCTTTTATGACCGGCTGGAACACGTCGGTGTCATAGTTTGAAGTCTTGCCTTGTATGGCCATGCAAAGGCGTTCAAATCCCATACCGGTATCGATCACTTTGGCGGGCAGGCCTTCCAGCGACCCGTCGGCTTTGCGGTTGTATTGCATGAACACAAGGTTCCATATTTCAATGACCTGCGGGTGGCTGCGGTTGACCAATGTCAAACCGTCGACAACCGCACGTTCGGCATCGCTGCGCAAGTCGATATGGATTTCGGAACATGGTCCGCAAGGGCCTGTGTCGCCCATTTCCCAGAAGTTGTCTTTGCGGTTTCCGTTTATGATGCGGGTGGCGGGCAGGAATTGCGCCCAAAGGCCGGCGGCCTCGTTGTCGCGTTCCAGGTTTTCGGCCGGACTTCCTTCGAATACGGTTGCATACAGGCGGTTCGGGTCAAGCCCCAGCACTTCAACCAGGTACTCCCATGCCCATTCAATCGCTTCTTTCTTGAAGTAGTCGCCGAACGACCAGTTGCCCAGCATCTCAAACATGGTGTGGTGGTAGGTGTCATGCCCCACTTCTTCAAGGTCGTTATGCTTGCCGCTCACGCGCAGGCACTTCTGCGAATCGGCTATTCTTTTATGTTTGGCGGGCCGGTTGCCCAGAATGACATCCTTGAACTGATTCATCCCCGCATTGGTAAACATCAAAGTCGGGTCGTCCTTAATCACCATCGGAGCCGAAGGAACGATCTGATGTTCTTTCGACTCAAAAAAACGTTTAAACGATTCCCTTATCTCTTTAGCAGATACCACTTCAATCTGTCTGTTCTTATCATTACTCATATCTATTGTTTTTTCTTCTCATTTTATCAGTTGGCAACTTCCGTCTTCCTCTCTGCATGGGGAAAAGAGCGGGGTTGTTAAAAAAACTTCGGAAGTAGCGCAAAGATAACGCGTTTTTATTATTTTTGCCTAACTAAACAGCCAATATTTCCTTGCTTATGCGTAAAGTTTACTATATATATAATTCTAAAAAACAAATTTACGACAGGATATACCCAACTATCCGGCAGCGCGTGATGGGTTATCTGCACCGCCTGTTTATCGGAATGGGCTTGGGGGCGGGATGCTTTATCGTACTGCTTATCATCTTCGGATCGCCTTCCGAGAAAGAATTGCGTAAAGAAAATAGCCAGCTGCTGGCGCAATACAATGTACTTTCCCGCCGGCTGGACGAGTCGCTCGCCGTGCTGCAGGACATCCAGCAACGGGATGACAACCTGTACCGGATCATCTTCCAGACCGATCCGATCCCCACAGCGATCCGCAAAGCCGGATATGCGGGAACCAACCGCTACGCCAAGCTCATGAACATGGCTAACGCCGACCTGGTAGTAAGCAATACCCAGAAACTGGACCTGCTCAACAAACAGCTGTATATACAATCGCGGTCGTTCGACGACGTCATAGAGCTGTGCAAGAGCCAGGAAGAAATGCTGAAATGCATCCCGGCGATCCAACCGGTATCCAACAAAAACCTGCTGCAAACAGCATCCGGCTACGGATACCGGATCGACCCCATCTACAAGACGCGGAAGTTCCACGCAGGGATGGATTTCTCTGCTCCCACCGGAACAGATGTGTATGCAACGGGAGACGGCGTGGTCGTCAAAATGGGATGGGAAACAGGATACGGAAATGCCATACGCATCGACCATGGCTTCGGCTACACAACCGTATATGCGCATTTGCATAAGTTCAACACTCATGCAGGCAAGAGAGTAATGCGAGGCGAGGTGATCGGCCATGTAGGCAACACAGGAAAGAGCACGGGGCCGCATTTGCACTACGAAGTTCACATAAAAGGGCAGCACGTCAATCCGATCAACTTCTACTTCATGGACCTGAGTGCCGAAGATTATGACAAGATGATCCATATTGCCGCCAATCACGGCAAAGTTTTCGACTGATTAAAAATAGAAACAATGGCCTACAACCCTAACAAAAACCTCAAACAATACTACTCCATCAGCGAAGTAGCCGAAATGTTCAATGTGAAAGCTTCGCTGCTCCGGTTCTGGGAAAAGAAGTTTCCGCAAATCGCCCCCAAGAAAGCGGGAAGAGGCATCCGCCAATACCGGAAAGAAGATGTGGAAACCATCAGGATCATATACCACTTAGTCAAAGAAAAAGGAATGACGTTGGCCGGAGCGCGCCAACGGCTGGTAGACAACAAAGAAGCTACCGCACATAACTTTGAAATCATCAAGCGCCTGAAAGAAATCAAAGAAGAACTTCTATCCATAAGAAAAGAACTGGACCGCACCCCCACCAGCAAAGAACTCCCCTTCGACTTTTTTGCCGATTAATCCGACCCGGACGCTTGAATAATGGACAAATGACAATTTACCGGCATAGGTAAATATGAACGGCCCGGATTGCAGGCAACGCCCACACACACAACGCTGTAAAGCAACTATTTCGGCGCAAACTTGTACGTAGTTACCAAAACTTGTTACTTTTGCACGTCTTTTTCTCGAAATAACAAATACATATATATATGAATATCTCGTATAACTGGCTGAAGGAATATGTTGATTTCAGCCTTACACCGGATGAAGTGGCGGCCGCCCTGACCTCAATAGGGCTGGAAACCGATGCGGTGGAAGAAGTACAAACCGTGAAAGGCGGGTTGGAAGGTTTGGTTATAGGTGAAGTATTGACTTGCGAAGATCATCCCAATTCCGATCATTTGCACATTACTACCGTCAACTTGGGCGACGGGAAAGAGCCTGTACAAATCGTGTGTGGCGCTCCCAACGTAGCTGCCGGGCAAAAAGTTGTAGTTGCCACAGTGGGCACAATCCTATACAATGGCGAAGAGGGTTATACGATAAAGAAATCAAAGATCAGAGGAGCGGAGTCGTCGGGCATGATCTGTGCGGAAGACGAGATCGGAACAGGCACCAGCCATGAAGGCATCATCGTCTTGCCTCCGGATGCTGTTCCGGGCACGCGGGCCAAAGACTATTACCAGGTCAAAAGCGATTACCTGCTGGAGGTAGATATTACACCGAACAGGGCAGACGGCAGCTCGCACTACGGTGTTGCCCGCGACTTGTATGCCTGGTTAGTGCAGAACGGGCACGAAACCGCATTAAAGAAACCCGAAGTGGATGGCTTTACGGTGGATAACCGCGACCTGGATATTCATGTGGCGGTTGAAAACAAAGAGGCTTGCCCGCGCTATGCCGGCGTTTCGGTGAAGGGGGTGACGGTGAAGGAAAGCCCGGGCTGGCTGCAAGACAGGCTGCGTATTGTCGGTTTGCGCCCCATCAACAACGTTGTAGATATTACAAACTACATATTATATGCGTTCGGCCAGCCACTGCACTGCTTCGATGCCGACAAGATTGCCGGCAACACGGTTGTGGCAAAAACACTGCCGGAAGGAACGCCGTTTGTGACGCTGGACGGGGTGGAGCGCAAGCTGTCCGGTAGCGATTTGATGATTTGCAGCAAGGAAGCGCCCATGTGTATTGCCGGTGTGTTCGGCGGGCTGGAGTCCGGCGCGACCGAAGCGACCCGGAACGTATTCATTGAGAGCGCCTATTTCCATCCGACTTGGGTGCGTAAGACCGCCCGCCGCCATGGATTGAATACGGATGCATCTTTCCGTTTCGAGAGAGGGATTGATCCCAATGCTGCGGTCTATTGTTTGAAGCTGGCCGCCATGATGGTGAAAGAAATTGCCGGCGGTACGGTTTCTTCGGACATCAAGGATGTGTATGACAACCCCATTGGGGATTTTGTGGTGAACCTGCCCTATCAAAAGGTCGATTCGCTGATTGGGAAACATATTCCGGTGGAAACGGTAAAGCGCATCGTAACCAGCTTGGAGATGAAGATATTGGAAGAAACGGGCGAAAGCGTCACACTGTCCGTCCCCCCCTATCGCGTGGACGTACAGCGCGATGTGGACGTCATCGAAGACATCCTCCGCATATACGGATATAATAATGTAGAGATACCGGCAACGCTGAACTCAAGCCTTACAACGAAGGGCGAAGAAGACAAATCGCATAAGTTGCAGGACCGGATCTCCGAACAGCTGGTAGGCTGCGGTTTCCACGAGATTATGAATAACTCGCTGACGCGCGCCGTGTATTATGATGGATTGAAGTCGCTCCCTGCGGAACATTCGGTCATGCTGCTGAACCCGCTGAGCGCAGATTTGAATGCCATGCGCCAGACGTTGCTCTTCGGAGGCCTGGAAAGTATTGCCCGCAATGCCCGACGCAAGCATGCCGACCTGAGGCTGTTCGAGTTTGGCAACTGCTATTCTTTCGACAGAGAGAAGAAGAACAGGGAGAAAGCGCTTGCCGCATATTCCGAAGACTACCGCCTGGGCCTGTGGGTCACGGGCAAGCGGGTGGATAACTCGTGGGCACACGCCGGCGAGAACTCTTCCGTTTACGAACTGAAGGCTTATGTTGAAAACATAATTGCCCGCCTGGGGCTCGATGTGCGCAACTTGGTTGTTGGCCATTCGACAGACGATCTGTTCTCGGCCGCCTTGTCGGTTCACACGCGTGACGGAAAAGAACTGGGTGTGTTTGGAGTTGTTTCGGGCAAGCTGCAAAAGACATTTGATATAGACAATGAGATATACTATGCCGAACTGAGCTGGGCAGCACTGATGAAAGCCATCCGTTCGGTGACGGTCGGCTACCGCGAGCTGTCCAAGTTCCCGTCGGTAAAGCGCGACCTGGCACTGCTGATCGACAAGAGCGTCCGGTTTGCCGAGATCGAAAAGATTGCTTACGAAACAGAGAAGAAGCTCCTTCGTGAAGTTTCCCTGTTCGACGTATACGAAGGAAAAAACCTCGAAGCCGGAAAGAAATCGTATGCCGTTAGCTTTATGCTTCAGGACGAAAGCCAGACGTTGACCGATAAGGTTATCGACAAGATCATGGCCAGGATGGTGAAAAACCTCGAAGACCGGTTGGGGGCAAAGCTGCGTTAACCCCCGCGGGATGTATCGAAGAAACGAAAAGAATATATAAACAGGTAAAAGACTTAACGAACAAATGGGAAGAGCGTTTGAATATAGAAAAGCTACCAAGCTCAAGAGATGGGGCAACATGGCCCGTGTATTTACCCGAGTGGGTAAACAAATAGCTATTGCAGTGAAAGCCGGCGGCCCCGACGCGGAAAACAACCCGCACCTGAGAGCCATCATTGCTACCGCCAAACGTGAAAATATGCCGAAAGACAATATTGACCGTGCGATCAAGAATGCAATGGGCAAAGACCAGAAAGACTATAAAGAAATGGTGTACGAAGGATACGGGCCTTTCGGCATCGCAATCCTCGTGGAAACGGCAACAGACAATACAACACGCACCGTGGCCAACGTGCGCAGCGTATTCACCAAGTTCGGCGGTTCATTGGGAACATCCGGCAGCTTAGACTTTATATTCAACCACAAGTCGGTATTTACAATCACCCGGAAAGATGACGTTGCAGTAGAAGATTTGATTCTGGAACTGATCGACTACGGGGTAGACGAAGATTATGACGACGAAGACGGAGAAGTTACATTGTATGCCGGGTTCCAGTCTTTCAATGCTGTTCAGAAATACCTGGAAGAACACGGCTTTGAAATCAGAAGCTCCGAGTTTACCCGTATCCCTGTTGATGAAAAGGAATTGAACGAAGAACAACGCGCAACAATTGAGAAAATGGTAGAAAAGCTCGAAGACGACGAAGACGTTCAGAACGTATATACCAACGTGAAACCTGCCGCGGGCGAAGAGTGATGCTTTTGCGTTAGGACTTGGGCTGAAAAGCAACGCCCCCATATGATGAAGTCATCATGTGGGGGCGTTTCAGTTTAAGTGTATAAAGGTTGGTTGTTTAATAGGCAAACAGCGGATACTTCTTCATGGTTTCGTTAACGCGTTGGCGAACCTTGGCAATAACGTCTTCCCGATCCACATTAGACAACACGATTTCGATCATATCTGCGATCTCCGGCATCAGGTCTTCCTTAGTTCCACGGGTAGTGATTGCCGGCGTGCCCAAGCGGATTCCCGAAGTCTGGAAAGCCGAACGGCTATCAAACGGTACCATGTTTTTGTTTACGGTAATATCGGCTGCAACAAGAGTATTTTCGGCTACCTTGCCGGTCAAATTGGGGAATTTGCTGCGCAGGTCTACCAGCATGGAGTGATTGTCCGTGCCTCCCGAAACGATGTCAAAACCGCGGTCGATCAATGCCTGGGCAAGGGCTGCCGCATTTCTCTTCACCTGCTTCTGGTATTCCACGTATTCGGGCTGCATACATTCGTAAAAGGAAACGGCCTTGGCCGCGATAACATGTTGCAACGGACCGCCCTGGATACCCGGAAACACAGCCGAGTCGAGCAGTTGGGACATCATTTTCGGCTCACCCTTCGGCGTAGTCTTCCCCCACGGGTTGATGAAATCTTTGCCCATCAGGATCACGCCACCGCGTGGCCCGCGAAGGGTTTTGTGAGTGGTGGAAGTCACGATGTGCGCATATTTTACGGGGTTTTCCAGTAATCCCGCTGCGATGAGGCCTGCGGGGTGAGCCATGTCAACCAGCAAGATGGCGCCCACTTTGTCGGCAATCCCACGCATCCGTTCATAGTCCCATTCGCGGGAATAAGACGAACCGCCGCCGATAATCATCCTGGGCTTCTCACGGAGTGCGATTTCTTCCATCTGGTCATAGTCCACACGCCCTGTTTCCTGCTTCACATTATACTCGTAAGGCGTATAGATAATGCCCGAAGTGTTTACCAGCGACCCGTGGGAAAGGTGCCCGCCGTGCGCCAGATTCAACCCCATGAACTTATCCCCCGGGTTCATCACCGCCAGAAATACGGCAGCATTAGCCTGCGCTCCCGAGTGCGGCTGTACGTTGGCCCACTCTGCCCCGAACAACTGTTTCAGCCGGTCGATGGCCAACTGCTCGCTTTTGTCTACAACCTCGCAACCTCCATAATAGCGTTTACTTGGATACCCTTCGGCATATTTGTTGGTCAGCCAGGAACCCATAGCCTGCATAACCTGGTCGCTCACAAAGTTCTCCGATGCAATCAGCTCAATACCTTTAAGCTGGCGCTGATGTTCTTTTTCGATGATATCGAATATTAAGTTGTCTCTTTTCATTTTGATACCGGATATGTAAGTGATTAGTTGAAATTCATTATGGAGTTATAATGCGGGGCTGTTTTGGATGAACCGTATATGGGATACCATAATTAATTATTGGTATTCGTTGTGTTCAATTTATGATTGTGACTTTAACGGCATTCATACCTTTCTGCCCGCGTTCTAATTCAAACGTAACTTTGTTTCCTTCTTTTATGGTACCGGGTACGTTGCTGATGTGGAAGAAGTATTTGTACATAGTGATGTTGTGCTTGATAAAACCATAGCCTTTGTCGGGATTGAAATATTCCACATAGCCTTCCAAGGCTGCCGCTTCTTCTGTTTCTTCTTTTTTCGGTGTTGAAATGACGATGTCCTTGGCTTCATATTTCTTTTTTACCGGATCGGGGGGAGTGCTGACGATTACACCGTTTTCGTCCACATAAGCAATCATGTCTTCAAACGATCCGCTGCCTCCGTTTGCTTTACGCTCTTCTTTGCGCTTCTGCTTCTCTTGTCTTTTTTCTTCTTTCTTCTTTTGCAACTCTCTTTTATTGGATGATATAGCCATATAATAACGGGATGTTTATCGTTAATGATTTATATTTTAGATTTATGCAATTTGATGTAGTTTGCTACGCGAGCATCCCTTTCTTCTTGTGACAAGCATGCCGGAAGCTCTATCGAGGTCCTGCTGGTTATTTGAACCCGGATGACCTTACCTGTTTTTTCTTTGATATTCTTCAATACCGACTCAACTTGTTGCGTTGCAGTTCTTCTTTCCATTAGGGTGATTTCCCCTGTTTTTTTGTTACCGGAAGAGGTTTGTCTGGCTGCCATTTGGTTATAGTTTAATAGTGAATATTTAAAGTGAATATTTAATTTGCTGCGAGGAGTTTTGTTCCGATTAGCTTCTGGATATCTTTCAGCATCAGCCGCTCGTACTGGGCGCAAAATGTTAATGCCGTACCGGTATTTCCGGCACGTCCGGTACGTCCGATCCGGTGTACGTATGTTTCCGGTACGTCCGGCAGGTCGTAGTTGATGACCAATTCCAGCTTGTCGATATCTATTCCGCGTGCGGCGATATCGGTAGCGATCAGCACACGGGTTTTATTTGATTTGAAATTGTTGAGTGCACGTTGTCTCGCGTTTTGCGATTTATTTCCGTGGATGGCTTCGCTGTCGATGCCTGCCTTACAAAGCTGTTTGGCGATTTTGTCCGCCCCGTGTTTTGTTTTGGAGAAGATCAATGCCGATTGTTCTTTGTCTTTTACCAGCAAGTTTACCAGCAAATCTTTCTTTTCATCCTTCTCTACAAAATAAATATATTGCTTTACCGTATCGACGACTGATGAAGTGGGGGTAACTTCTACTTTTACCGGATTTCGCTGAATTGTTTGTGACATGGCTGCTATTGCCTGCGGCATGGTAGCCGAAAACAGCAAGGTTTGCTTTTCTTTGGGCAGTTTAGGCAGCAGTTTTTTTATGTCATGTATAAATCCCATGTCCAACATCCTGTCGGCTTCATCAAGAACAAAATGGCGAATCGAACCGAGATTGACGTAGCCTTGGTTCAACAAGTCCAGCAATCGTCCGGGAGTGGCAACAAGAATGTCGACGCCTGCTTTGAGGCTGTTCACCTGGTCATTCTGGTTCACACCTCCATATAGTATTGTATGGCGCAGTTGCGTATATTTCGCATATTCTTTTATACATTCGTTGATTTGGATTGCAAGTTCGCGCGTGGGAGTGAGAATCAGGGCTTTGATTGTTCTTTTCTGTTCTTTTTCTTTCTTGTGGCATAGCTGCTGTATGACGGGGATGGAAAAGGCTGCTGTTTTGCCTGTCCCTGTTTGCGCCAGGCCTAATATATCTTTTCTGTTTAATGCGTGTGGTATAGCTTGCTCCTGTATGGGAGTAGGACTTGTGTATCCTTTTTCGTTTAATGTCCTTAGTATCGGCTCCGAAATATTCAATTCTTTAAAAGTCATAATTTTTGTTTATGCGGCAGTATGTTGCGGCGATTGCGCTACATACGTTTGCTGTTGATTCATATGGGTAAAACAAATCAGTTGATTTTGTTGTCGATTTTGACGATGAAAAGACCCGCGAAATAAAAACGGAGCATCACATTGAGAAGAAAGATACAATATAAACTCGATTGTTCTGGAGACAAAGATACAAATAGATTTGAGTTTTTATCGGATTCTTTTAATTATTTTAAAAGTAGCCGTGTTAGGAACAGCAGCGGATGGCCCGCAACAGCGAGGATTTGCAGCGGATGGCCCGGGTCGGAGCGGGTGTCCAAATAATACCAAATGGGAATTAGCAGATAAAGCAGGTTATTTAAATTGTTGTTTGTCGATTGTACGGGGATAGTTTATAGCTTTATTATAGCTTGGAATAAAAAAGCGGTTAAGGGTGAATCCCTTAACCGCTTCTGCTAATAAAACTCATGTCTTTCATTACCCATTAGAAAAACAAATAACGGCCATCTTTCACATTTGCTTTAAGATAGAGTTCATTTATATAACGGCTCAGCATACGTTCGTGCATGCTTTTCAGGTTGTCTTGTTCGGCTTCCGGAGAGAATGTTTCATTCTGATTTTCTTTCGCATAAACCTGAAGGACCATTACTCCGGCGTTACCTTTGATCGGTTGGCTCAGGTCATTAACAGAAACTGCAAAAGCGTGTGCGCCAACCAAAGGTTCACTACTGCGCAGCGCAGAAATATAAGCAGGGGCGGTAAATGTTACATGCTTCACCGAATCGCTTACGGCAGCATCCATTGATTTGTACTGACCGAAAGATGAGGCGTTCAGCGTTTTCATGTCGCCCATGATTTTTTCTGCTTTTTTATCTCTTACAACTTCAGCTCTCAATTGGGTCAAAACAGATTCCATAGAACGGTATCCCTCTTTGGTTATGCCATTCAGGGCAACAACCAGCAATCTGTCATTATCGCCGCACTCATACAGGCCCGATACTTCACCCTGGCCGGCTTCGAAGGCCCACCTTAATGCTTCTTTGGTTCCTTTGATTCCACCGATTCCATGGTCGGAGCTATACAGGTCGTTTCTTTCCAGCAATCTATATCCTGCATCTTCCGCATTTTCTACGATTTTGTCCAATGTGGGATTGGCGGCGATAAACTGACTGAAATCGTTATATGCTTTATTGTATGTTTCTTTACTGAAATTAACAGGTTTCTTTATGACAGCCACTTTGTATTTGTCTTTCATGACTTTCTTGTTCACAACCTGCAAAATCACATTACCGACACCGATCCGGGTATTTGCGATCTCGTTTACGTTCAGGTCGGCGATTGCGGCAATATATTTCAGGTTATCACCATCAAGCTGCCCATTTTCATAATTAGCAGAAGATATCCAGATTGTTTCGCCTGTCTGGCCGTATTTCGTAGCCAGTTCGGCAAAATCCGCTCCGCTTTTAAGGGCGGTATAAATGCTGTCGGCCTGTATTCTCGTTTTAGCTTCATCTTCGTTGAACACTTGGATTTGACGGTATTCAATCGAGTCGGCAGCTATCGTTTTAGCTATTTTCTTGAAAGAGTTAAGCGTATTGTCCGAAGCATTGAAATAAGGGCCGTAAACTTCGCCCATAGCGGCAGAATCCAACCGCGCAATGACGTCAGCCGGATAAGCCTCTTTTGTGTAGTAAAGGTCGACATAAGGATATTCCGAATCCGTAGAACGGATAAATGATGTATAATCCGAGTCCGTACCGGCCAGCTGTTCCGAATACTCGGCCAGTTCTTGTTGAAGCGCGGCTTTATCTTCTGCGCTGGCAACGACCTGGATGTCGATATACTTAATGTCGCGTGCTTCGGCATACTGCCTGAATTGTTCTTTCTTCTTGTTGTATAAGTCTTTCACTTCCGACGTTCTAACTTTAATCGTCGAATCGGGAATAGAAGAGTAGGGTACTGCAACAAGCAACAGATCCATCTGGTTTACCCTGGCATCAAACGCAAACTGAGCCTCCACCGGGTTTGAAGCAATGGCTTTAGTGATCAAAGCCTGGTATTTTTCGGCCAAACGACTTTGTACGAGGTTCTTTTCAACAAAAGTCCAGAAGTTATACAATGAGCGGTAGTATTCAATGTATTCGGAAGGTGTGCCCTGATTACCCAATTTAGAATAGTCTACGAGGAATTTCTTCAGCATATCCTTGTCGAAGGCACCTGTCTGCGGATTACGGAACGGGGTGGATTGCAACATCGGATGCACTCCTGCATCAATGATGGCTTGTATTTCGGCCTTGGAAACGGTAAGACCGATCTTCTTTGCTTCATTCTCGATCAGGTTATTATTGACGTAATTGCGCCAAACTTCATCTTTGATCTGGTTTGTTTGTTCTTCGGTCGGGGAAGTCAAACCATTGGAAAACTTAATTACTTCCGTATACTCTTCCACCATAGCCTGGTAATCCTGTGCCGAGAGTGATTTACCATTCACCTCACCTGCATCTTGTATCTGATGCGGTTGCATAACTTTCCATGCATCACCTGCAATAAAAGCAAATAAAGCCACACCGATAACGATAATCAATAAAGGCCCTTTGGATCTAATATTCTGTAACGTTGCCATTTTAATTTGTATAATTTATATTTATTATGTTCCAAACAAGTTAGTTAAGCGCACGAAGATACAAAAAATGTAACCATTCGTTCACGTATTCTTAAAATAAAGACAAAGAACTCGGATTATTCGAGAATTTTCAAACGAACAAGCTCAATTTTCGTTGCAGTAACTTTTATAATTTTGAATTGATACTTGCCCGTTATCACTAATTCGTGCAACTTAGGGAAACGTTGATACTGATTCAGGATCAATCCGCCGATTGTCATATAGTCATCTGACTCCGGTAGCTCCAATCCGAACGTTTCATTCACTTTCTCTATTTCCAGCCGTGCGGAAAGTATATATTCATTATCGCTCAATTGTTTACAGACATAAGACGTATTATCGTGTTCGTCTTCTATATCTCCAAAGATTTCTTCAACGAGGTCTTCCAGCGTCACAATACCCGACATACCTCCAAATTCATCAACCACAACCGCTATAGTTTTCTTTTGCTGCATAAAGAGTTTCATTAGCTTGTGGGCAGCCATCGTTTCTGGAACGATCGGAGTCTCTTTCACATTTTTAGTCCAGTCTTTCGGGTTACGGAACATTTCGGAAGAGTGTATATAGCCTATCACGTTATCAATATTTCCGTAATACACGATTATTTTCGACAGGCCGGACTCAACAAATTTATTTTTCAGTTCTTCAAGGGAAGTAGTCAGATCAACCGCCACAACCTCGGTGCGCGGCACAATACAATCCCTGATCTTTATGTTTGAAAAGTCAAGGGCATTCCGGAAGATCTTCACCTCGGAATCCAATTCCTCCCGGCTTTCCGCGTTATCTATGCCTGTCTGAATGAAATAGTCCAAGTCAATTCGTCCAAAAGCTCTCGCAGAGGTCTCCTTATTTATCTTCATTCCAAACAAATGAAGAAAGAGCACCGAAATGCCGGATGCCAGAAATGAGATAGGCAACAAAACGGCATAACAGATAAACGAGGGAATAGCAAAGGCCTTAAGCATCAAATTCGGATTGATCTTAAAGAGCGTTTTAGGCAAGAACTCACCTGTTACCAATATAATAAGTGTAGATATAACTGTTTGGATAAGCACCATCAGGAATTTATTATGAACCATTCCGGCCAACAGATTTTGTTCTATGAGTTTGGCCATAAGAATACCATAAATAACCAACACTATATTATTTCCCACCAACATGGTGGAAATAAAGTTGTTGGAATGACGGAAGAAGAAAGAAAGAATGGGATAAGAAATACTTTTCTTATCCATTTCAAAACGCAATTTATCTACCGAAACAAAAGCTATTTCCATTCCGGAAAAAAAAGCAGAAAAGAGTACGGTAATTATAAGATAAACAATGATCATTGTTTGATAGTGTCTGCTGAAGTAGAATTTTCATCAACATAAAAGATTCCTTCCATATTGTTAATCCTGTAGTCTGTCATTTGCTGATTGGACTCAAAGCCCTGACCGATAATAATCCGGTCAATCTGTTCGATTCGAATACGTTTATCGGAATATACTTTACCCGTGTTCTGATTCCAATAAAGCAATTCCGTTTCAAAACTCTCTCCTTTCAGGTTTTGTATTTCAACATTTCCAATTAATTTCCAAAGCTTGTCTTTGTCGTAAAAGTATGCCGTATCAGCCTTAATACTTGCCTCAACCTGAAATATCGAATCGAATTTTTCCAAATAAACACCTTTTTCAAAAGCCCAGTACGAAGGTTGTTTCCTGTCGAACATCAACCATTCCTCTGTTATTACTTTGTACCGGACGATTCCGGAATCAGATACAAACGTAGTAACTCCCAGCGTACTCATCACCGGAAGAGAATCGCGTTCGGTAATGGCTTCGCCCAGGTTTTTCTTGCCTCTGCCGCAAGAGGCTGACAATAAAAGCAGCATGAAAGTAGCTAAAAATATCCTTTCCCTATCCCCTTCAGAGGTAGATAAGCTATGCATTATTCTTCGTAGAAGATGTATACTGCAGAACATTCTCCTCCGGATGGAGTAGGGAAAGGATTTTTTAAATAACCTCATGCTGCTATCTTGAAACAAGCATTTGTTACTCTACGTGTAACACAACGATATTATCTGATTGTTGTTGTTTCACCGATCCAACCACCGACTGTGATACGGTCGCCTGCCTTATAACCTAACATAAACAAGTCGGAAGGGGCTGGAGTATAACGTGAATATGTGCCAATCAATTTATTTGCTTCATCGGCTATACTGGGATCTACCGACTTAGCTCTTTGCAGTCTGTCGATAACAACGAAATATGTACATTTATTCAATGCCGTTTCGTCATTCCAGTTAGGGTTTGTTGCATAAAGTGTAGCGATCAGGATATGTGCTTTTCCGAAACTCTCATCAAAACCCAATGATTTCTGAGCATAGGCCCTGGCTTGGGTCAGTCTCTTGGCTGATGTCAACACAACTGCAGCTCTGTATGCCAAATCCGCTTTCTTGGAATTATTCCGCTCCATGTTAATGGCTTCATCAAAGAATTTCACAGCGCCGTCAAAGTCATTTTTTTTGTAGGACATGTAAGCGCAACCCAGAGCCGCATCTACAGTCGGTTGAATACGATAAGCATAAAGTGAAGCCTGCAAATAGGCTTCTTCTTCCGTACAGCCCATCATTTTCATCACATCCAGCGCTTCCTGCAATACTTTCATATTTGTCTTATTAGCTTCAACCTTAGGGCCGTAAATCTCTTGTAAAGAAGAACAGCTTGCTGCGCCACTATTGATAAACATAGCTACTGCATTGTCTTTTACTACTGTCAGGTTTTGTTTGTTTGCCTCTTTCGTTTCAGCATCCAATGCATCTTGAACATATTGGCTTGTGCTCAAATAATCCCTGATGAATTGTTCCTGATGAGCAGGTTCTTTTTTCAGCTTGTTCAAAGATGTTTCCAGAAAATAATGCAGCACTGTACTGGAAGATTCACCTTTTGCTTCATTTACAGCCTGTTTGAGCCAGGTATAAGCCATATTTACATCTACATTCGGCGCATATTTTAAATATGCGATCGCTTTTGTTCCCAATGCATCGGCAACAGAAGGCACCCCTCTCATCTTGGTCTGAAATTGGGGGATATACTTCATCCGTAAATCATGAACTTCCATCAGTTCGTTGAAGTACCTCTGGTAATTGGCTGAGGTTTTCTTATTGCCTTCCGCATCCAGAAATCCCTGAAGGATTTTAAATCCATCTGCAAACGTATAAAAACGAAGGAGCGGGCACTTGTCCAGCACAGCCCTCCATGGGATATACGCATCTTTAAAGTTACCGGCTCTTACTGCCTCATGGGAAATACTACTATTGGCGTTACAATTGTCATCCTGTGCAACGACATTCATTGCTCCCGCCGAAAAAAGCAATATAGCTGCAATTGTTCTAATCTTCATATTATTTTAAATTTAGTGTGAGTTCGTAATGGAATTAATCTACTTTACGTTTAAAGAACCAGCGTTCATTAAATGTCATACCAATACATAAACGCATATATTTTTCATTCAGCATGGCCCGTTTTCCCGTCACGTTTACATACTGGGCGGAAATGCTGAGTAACGAGCGTGTATGCGGCAGAGGTAATGCAAACCCTGCCGTAACGCCATACTCTCCGGATGCTCTATAATATTCTTTTGTTGCCAAATCCTGAACCTTGTAGTAAGGAGTAGAAAAATATCCTCCTATGCGAAATTTAATATGGGAGAAATAACTGCGTCCCATCAAACTAGGTAAATACTCCAATCCGACCGCCATTTTATGCATGTCATAAAAAGATTTTTCATCCATATAAACTACATCGGACCACTGTTGGAAGCTGTAGTCGGCAGCAACAGTCAATCTCTTATCATATTGGTAGGCTATCCCTGCGCCGATGCTCATGGGTAGTTCGCATGTCTTATCCAAATTTGTCGTAGTTATATTGGAATCCGTATATTCCGAGCTGGAAGATCTTAGGGCGGTTTGCGTTTGCAAATACGCGTCATTTTTCAATTTGTTCTTCGGAGAAAATATGGCTCCGAATGTAATGTCATTCTTCTTATTAATAGATCGGGTATATTGTACTCCTATATCAAATTTAAAGTCTTTAACCGACAATGTATTGATTCTCCATTCCTCATATTTTCCTGCGTCGGCAAATCCCACATGATTCTGACGGGTTATATCTCCCCAGAGATACGAAGCATTCATTCCGACAGACAAGTTCTTGGAGACTTTGAATCCCAATCCCAGAAAAGCCTGATGAAATCCTCCTTCTCCCGAGTATGTCTTATAATAGATATTATCGGGATCATCCGCATTTCCTTGGGAGAAGCTGTATCCGACATTCGAATAAGGCAATAGTCCTAAGGCCATGCTCAGTTTCGGGTGTAAACGAAATTGCACTGCTACATAATCAAAGCCCGAATTTCCTATATTCTGTTTGGTTTTCCCATCACTCAGGTTTGTGTTTTGTAAAGAGACGCCGGCATCAAACAAAAAAGTCAACGAATCAACCATTGTGTATGAGGCAGGATTAGCAGCATTTATCTGGTAACCGTCCCGCAATCCATAAGCAACTCCACCCATACCCTTACTTTTCCCGAAAGTTTGAGGAGACAAATCACCATATCCATACCGCGTATAAGGGGAGTTTGTTTGATTCTGAGCCGTCACAATTCCTGATAATATCACGAGCGTAATTGCACATAATATTTGTCTATATCCTATCATTATTATCGTTTAATATTCGATTTAATCCCTTTATTACTAAAAATCTGTCTACAAAGATGCTGTTTTTTAATTTTGAATCAAAAGAAAATCCATCTCCACCCGTTAAAAAAAACAAAAGTTCGGGATATTTATGCCTCATGGACATCATATAGCCTTGAATTTCGTATTCAATCCCTTTCATGACTCCAGACCGGATGGCAGTTTCGGTATCCTTACCCATCGGTAATAATTCCCCGTCCGGGTTGATCAGCGGTAAGCGCGAAGTATATTGATTCAACGCTTTGATCCTCATGTATACCCCCGGTGAAATGTTTCCGCCATGATACCGGCCTTTAGCATCTAAAAAATCATATGTTATGGCCGTTCCGGCATCAATAACCAGTATGTCTTTCTCCGGAAACCGGTCGTATGCCCCCACAACTGCCGCAATGCGATCATATCCGAGTGTTTCCGGCGTTCTATACAGATTCTTTATAGGCAAAGGAGTGTCTTTATCTAACCAAAGGATTGGAAAAGGAAGATCTTTCAGTTGTTCAAGAATATCCGGGTGAATATCGACAACTGTCACAACAACCCCCTGTTCAATTTGATATGTTGAGATTAGTTTGGGCAACGCTTGTGCGGACTGCCCCGATTCTGAAAACACGTCAACCAATACGTTTCTTTCAAACACAGCCAATTTAGTTGACGTATTCCCTATATCAATAATTAAATTCACAAGCAATTTTATTTTCGAACCTGTCCGGACATGTCACAAATGTAAGGAGAAAAAAGAAAACTGCAATTTTTGCCCAACGAATATACCTGGCGACTCTCGAAGCATTGTCCCTGTCTTGCGGTTCGACTATCCTCATTGATCCGTTGCGGAAAAAGAACTGTTTATTTGGATATGTAAGGGCGAAAGTATAGCTTTGCCATAAGTTTTTTTCCAGAATACCCTAAGGTTACGAAAACCTTAGGATATGGCAGGGGCCGAGCTTGGGAAAGTTCGGCCTTCATTCAAAAACAGGCTACCTTCATGGAACAGTACTATAAAGACTTCTCAACATTCCTGCGGGCATACTTTCCGCAGAAAATCCAAAAGATATCCCTACATGCAGGCTTCACCTGCCCCAATCGCGACGGCGTAAAGGGGAGGGGAGGGTGCACGTATTGCAACAACCAGACCTTCAATCCCGAATACTGCCGGACGGAGAGATCAATCACCCGACAGCTGGAAGAAGGGAAAAAATTCTTCTCGCGCAAATACCCGGAGATGCAATACCTGGCCTACTTTCAGGCCTATACGAACACCTATGCCGAACTTGCCGCTTTGAAGCGGAAATACGAAGAAGCATTACAGGTGGATAAAGTTGTGGGATTGGTCATTGGCACGCGGCCGGACTGTATGCCCGACAGCCTGCTGGATTTCCTCGAATCCTTGAATAAAGAACACTTCCTGCTGATTGAATACGGCATCGAGAGCACAAACGACGCCACATTGAAACGGATAAACCGCTGCCACACCTACGCCGATACAATTGATGCCGTAGAACGCACCGCCGCCCGCGGCATCTTGACCGGAGGGCACGTCATTCTGGGCCTCCCCGGTGAAACACACGCCGATATTGTAAGCCAGGCGGAAGAACTCTCCAAGCTGCCGCTGACAACGCTAAAGATGCATCAACTCCAACTGATACGCGGTACGCGCATGGCGCAGGAATACGAAGAACGCCCGCAGGACTTCCATTTCCTGGAAATAAATGAATACATCGATCTAGTGATCGATTATCTGCAACACTTGCGGCCGGACATTATACCCGAGCGTTTTGTATCGCAGTCGCCCAAGGAACTACTGGCCGTTCCCGGCTGGGGATTGAAGAACTACGAATTTACGGCGCGCCTGCGGAAAAGAATGGAAGAGAGGCGGACTTGTCAGGGAAAACTCTTCGGGATTGAGAAATAATCTCTATTTTTGCAAGAAGTTGTTAAATAAAGAATTAAAAAAACAATCATGATGAAAAATAAAACAAGCATCAAAGGAAATATTCACTATGTAGGGGTAAACGACCGCCAGAAACATTTGTTTGAGAACCTCTGGCCCTTGCCCCAGGGTATTTCTTATAACTCCTATTTGATTGACGATAAAAAAATAGCCTTGATAGATACCGTTGACGTATGCTACTTCGAAGCGCATTTACGTAAAATCAAAAGTATCATAGGCGACCGGCCGATAGATTACCTGGTCATCAATCACATGGAGCCTGACCATTCCGGCTCAATCCGCCTGATCAAACAGTATTATCCGGACATAATCCTTGTCGGCAACCACCATACATCCTGCATGATCGAGGGCTTTTACGGCATAGTCGACGAGCAGTGTATCGTAAACGATGGAGACCATCTCGAGCTGGGCAGCTGCAAGCTGTCCTTCCGTCTGACACCGATGGTGCATTGGCCGGAAACGATGATGACCTACTGCGCAAGAGAAAAGGTATTGTTTTCCGGTGATGCGTTCGGCTGCTTCGGAGCGCTGGGAGGAGGATTCATCGATGACAACATCTATACCGATATATATTGGGAAGAAATGGTGCGCTACTACTCCAACATCGTAGGCAAGTACGGCGGACCGGTACAAAAGGCGCTGACCAAGCTGGGCAACATTCCGGTGTCGGCGATCTGCCCTGCCCACGGCCCGGTATGGACGACATTCCTCAACACGGCACGCGTTTTAAGCCTATACCGCAAGCTAAGCCGCTACGACGGTGACGACGGCGTGGTCGTGGTATACGGCAGCATGTATGGAAACACCGAACAGATGGCCGAAGCCATCGCCGCAGAACTCTCGGCGCAAGGCGTAATGAATGTGATCGTACACAACCTGAGCAAGAGCCATTCCTCTTATATCCTGTCCGACATCTTTAAATTCAAGGGACTGATCGTCGGATGCCCAACATACAATGGGCAGCTCTATCCGGAAATGGAAGCCCTCCTTTCCAAAATCGCCGGCAGAGACATGAAGAACCGCTACTTCAGCTATTTCGGCTCCTTCTCCTGGGCCGGCGCCGCGGTGAAGAAACTATCCGAATTTGCCGAAAAAAGCAACTTTGAACTTGTCGGCCAACCTGTTGAAATGAAACACGCCATGAAAGAAGAAACTTACGCAGAGTGCGAAGCGCTTGCCCGGGCGATGGCGAAAAAAATAGTCAGAACAACCAAGTACTAACTACCGATTTATGAGACTAATTATTCAGCCGGACTATCAGGCAATATCCAAATGGGCTGCCCATTATGTGGCAGCAAAGATCAACAAAGCCCAACCCACCCCCGAAAAGCCGTTCGTATTAGGCCTTCCCACCGGTTCTTCCCCCTTGGGAATGTACATGGAGCTGATCGAGTTGAACAAAAAAGGCAAACTCTCCTTTGCCAATGTGGTGACATTCAATATGGACGAGTACGTCGGCCTGCCGCAAGCCCATCCGGAAAGCTATCACTCTTTCATGTGGAACAACTTCTTTAACCACATTGATGTCAAGCGGGAAAACGTAAATATCCTCAACGGCAACGCCAAAGACCCCGAAGCCGAATGTGCACGCTACGAAGAGCTGATCAAATCATATGGCGGCATTGATCTTTTCCTTGGAGGCATCGGCCCCGACGGGCATATCGCCTTCAACGAACCGGGTTCATCCCTGTCTTCACGCACCCGGGTAAAGACATTGACAACCGATACGATCATCGCCAACTCGCGCTTTTTTGACAACGACGTGAACAAAGTTCCCAAGATCGCCCTCACCGTGGGTGTGGGAACGGTGCTTTCCGCAAAAGAAGTGCTCATCATCGTCAACGGGCACAACAAGGCGCGCGCGCTCTATCACGCCGTTGAAGGCGCTATCAACCAGATGTGGACCATCAGTGCTTTGCAGATGCACGAGAAAGGAATCATTGTTTGCGACGATGCCGCCACTTATGAGTTAAAAGTGGGCACATACCGTTATTTCAAAGACATCGAAGCGGCTAACCTTGATCCGGAAACCCTCCTCTTGAATTGACAATGGACAATTGACAATGGAAAATGAACCCCCCTGAACAATTCACAAAACGTTCAGGGGGGTTCTTCGTTTATTATCAACCATCTTATCATTTACCATCTACCATTTACCATTTACCTTCTACCATCTACTACTTACCATCTACTATTTATCACTTACCTTCTACCATTTGTCTCCTACCACTTACCTTCTACCATTTGTCTCCTACTACTTACCATTTATCGTTTACCATTTATACCGGTATTAAATGATAAATGGCTGTACCGTTTAAAGCACAGATGAAGAGAGAAAAAAATTCATAAACGCCATTTTAAGGCTTGTATTAGATAAATACTTTTTTCGAAGCATCATATGCATTGCATACAAGTCTTAGAATTTTTTCGAAGCGTCATATGTGTTGCATACAAGTCTTAGAATTTTTTCGAAGCATTATATGCGTTGCATATAAGTCTTAGAATTTTTTCAAAGCTCCATATGCATTGCATACAAGTCTTAGAATTTTTTCAAAGCTCCATATGCATTGCATACAAGTCTTAGAATTTTTTCAAAGCATTATATGCGTTGCATACAAGTCTTAGAATTTTTTCGAAGCATCATATGCGTTGCAGATAAGTCTTAGAATTTTTTCGAAGCGTCATATGCGTTGCAGACAAGTCTTAGAATTTTTTCGAAGCGTCATATGCGTTGCATACAAGTCTTAGAATTTTTTCAAAGCTCCATATGCGTTGCAGACGAGTCTTAGAATTTTTTCGAAGCATCATTTTAAACACAGATAAGGTTTAGAATTTTTTCGAAGCGTCATATGCGTTGCAGACAAGTCTTAGAATTTTTTATTTTTCTTATAAAAAGATTTGAAGATATAAATATTAATGTCTACGTTTACATAAATTATAAAATACCTCAATACATATGATGGAAAAGATCTTCGTTCTCTTTTTTGGGTTTTATCGTTTGAAACTCTCCGCATTTTTAGATCTGGGGCGTCTTGTCCTTATTGATAAATTGACGCCCGAGCTGGCACAGACCCTTGGCGTTAGCAAGTCATACGGTCAGGCCAGGGAAACGCTTGACAGACTATCCAAAATCTTCCAACGCAACCCTGTCCTGCTGCAAACAGAAAAGCTGACGGAAACTATTGCCAAAGTACGACGGAAAATGATCGCCTTCAAGAGCATCCTCAAGGGGATATTGGGCGAAGCGGAAGGGGAACGCCTCGAAAGTGCAAAGATAGTGGAGAACGTGGTGCATCCCTGTCTGAAAAACTTGCACCACGACGCGCAGTCCACCCTTGCCGCCTACGGCATAGAGATGGCCAACGTCTTGCATAAATCCGCCAACCTGCCGCACCTGACGCGGATCGGACTGAAAGATCTTGTAGATGAAATCTCCGCATTGGCGGACTCTGCCAACGAAATATTAGCGTCACGCGGCCAGGAAGAGATATACCGCCGACTGCTGGGCAATGCCACCGCCACGCGAAGGAAGCTCGAAAAACAACTCCGCTTCCTGCTCTACTCCGCCATCCCTTCGCACTATGCCGAAGCCACCGGAGAGATCGTTGCCACATTTGAACACACCATCATGGAGATCAGCGGAGCGCTCAAGAGCTTACAGCATCTGACCACCCACCACCAATCAACTTCAACAATTGACAATGGATAATTTACCATTTACCATTTACCATTGACAATTTACCATTTAATGCCGGTATTAAATGGTAAATTGTCAATGGTCAATGGTAAATTGCCAATGTGAACCACAAAAAAGGCCCCGCTATTACGGCGGGGCCTCACCTGCACGACTCAAGCAGGATTTTCACCAAAAAACTAAATATTTAAAGAACATTGATCGAGCCTATTTTATTACTTATATCCTTTAGCGCCTCCGCTAATATCTTCAATTCCGCTTGGTTAAAGCTCTCAGGATTACCGTTTACTATATGTCCGTACAGCTTGTGATAAAACCATTGGGGCGACTTTTGAAAATACGTTCTGGTCAGCGTCGATACCGATAGGAACGGCAATATTAATTCCATTTTTTTCTTCAATGGCAATTCATTCAGATGCTTCCGGTTGCTATCCTCTATGCAATCCAGCAGCCCTTGTGCAAACGCGCCCATGTCCTTTTTTATAAGTGCATCCAATTCCGCGGTAGCCGCATTTCTTTCCGCACTCGTTTTAGCTTCTGTTAAAAGTGTATTCAATCTGTCAATTTCTTCTTTCATATCGTTTAATTTTTAAGATCTTTCTGTTCTTGAGCAGGGCGGCGAGCAGCACGATCATTCCTGTTAGCAGCAGTGTTAATGCGCCGTATGCTATTCCTTCCGTCACTTTCAGGCTGTCAGGGTCAAAGTGCATCTCGATGGTGTGTTCTCCTGCGGGGATGTCCATGGCGCGCAGGATGTAGTTGGCGCGCCCTATTTCTGCCGGCTGCCCGTCGATGGTGGCTTTCCATCCCGGGTAGTATATTTCCGAGAAGACGGCTATGCCGCCATTCCCCGATGCGCTTTTGTACACCAGATGGTTGGGCCGGTAGCCGGTTATACGCACGTGGGAAAGCGAATCTCGGGGCGTTTGCCCGGCGCTATTCAATATGTCTTTAAAGCGGCGGTCTACTACGGCGGTTTCCGTTAGTTGAACATCTTTCAGGGCGTCGATTTCTTCGTTTGCATTGTTGACGTACTTCACGTTTCCCACGAACCAGGCGTTGCCAAGCACGTGCGGGTTTTGCACGGGAACAACCTGCCCGTCGCCTGCCGGCATGATGATGTACTTGGTGTTGAGCATGTTCAGTACGGGGAATCCGCTTGGATCGGCCCCAGCCAGGCTACCGCCGGCTTTCGCTATCTCGCCGGCTACGGTTTGTATTTCTTTCCCGATGTAGCGGTCGATCATATCCTGGTAGCGGCGCAGTTTGGCTGCATGGTAGCCGGCCACGTTCTTATGCAGGTAGGAGGTCTGGTTCTCGCTGAAGGGGCTGGTAGACAGGTTTAGCACGCGGTAATCCGGCGATTGGTCTTTCAGGATGATCTTGTCTGCCTCGGTCGGTTTGAAGGTGTCCATTTTCTGCGTGGCGGGAATAAACTGGTCGTCGAACAGATAGCGTTTGTTGACCTGCCACATGTCAAAGAGGCATAGGGCGGCAATGGCGCCAACCGTCCAGGTGGTTTTCAGCTTGCCCGATCTGTATAACAGCAGGAGGAGGGTTCCGGCTGCAATGATGAAAAAGCTCCTCCAGGCGTCGGATGCAAACAGGTGTATGCGCACGTCTTCCAAGTTGGCGATAACGGGCGCCAGGTGTTCGGCGGGCAGGCCTTTTTGCAGGGCCAACAGTTCTGCTTCGGGAATGAACGATGAAAAGAACAGCCGTGGCGCTACGGCAAAGAGCAGGGCGATGCCCGCCGTCAGCCCGAAACTGATATAGAAGGGACGGGCCTGTTCTTTCAATAGCCGCGGCTTTTCGAATATCTCTTTGAGGGCCAAAACGGCCAGCAGGGGAATTGTAAACTCTGCGATAACCAGGATGGACGATACGGCGCGGAATTTACTGTACATCGGGACGTAGTCGATGAAGATGTCCGTCAGTCCCATAAAGTTCTTTCCCCACGAAAGCAGTACCGACAGCGCGGTGGCTGCCGCTAACGCCCATTTCATCGGCCCCTTGACGATGAATAGCCCCAGGACAAACAGCATAACGACGAATGCGCCGGCGTAAACCGGCCCGGAGGTGCCGGGTTGGTCGCCCCAATATTGGGTGAGCTGCGAGTACAGCCCCGAATACATCGGGTTTGCCTTTTCCATCGCCTTTTTGTTGTGGCTTATGGGTACGGAAGCTCCGCCTTTGGTGTTGGGTATGAACAGGGTGAATGTTTCGCCGGTGCCATAGCTCCAATGCGTAATGTAATCCTTGCTTAATCCGCTGCTTGTTTGCTGTGCCGCCCCTTCCTGTTTCAGTTCGCTTTGGCCGCGCATGGTTTCCTTGCTGTACCGGTACGTATGATAGAGGTTGGACAGGTTGGTTGAAATGCCGATTATTCCGGCTGCGGCCAAAACGGCGCAGGCTTTAAAGAAGTGGGGCAGTTCTTTCTTTTGGTATGCCTCCACAAAGAAAGCAATCACCATGAACAGGATAACAAACAGGAAGTAATAGGTCATCTGCACATGGTTCGACATGATTTGCAACGCGATGAACAATGCCGTGACCACGGCGCCCGGCAGGTATTTCTTGCGATAGACCAATACGATGCCGGCTATGGTTGGCGGGATATATGCCAGTGTGACCAATTTCCAGATGTGCTGGGCGGAGATAAGGATAAAGAAATAGGAAGAGAACGCCCAAATGATGCCTCCCAGCATGGAGAGCCAGACCGATGCGCCAAAGGCCCGCAACAGGATATAGAACCCAAGCATCAGGACGAATATGTACCACACATAGCCGGGCAGGAACAGGTGGTATGCCTTTTCTATAAACGATAGCGGCTGTGTAGAGTCGTAGCTGGGTGAGATTTGGTACGTGGGCATACCGCCAAAGATGGAGTTGGTCCAGCGCGTGCGCTCGCCGTTCTGTTCATAGTATTCTTTTGCTTCCTGACCGGCGCCTACACCGGCTACCGTGTCGTGCTGAAACAAAATACGCCCCTCTGCTACCGCAGGGAAGAAGTACACATAGGAAATAAGGATGAAAACCAGGATGGCGATGATGTCGGGAAGAATTTTTTTCATGACCGGCCGGTTAATATCTGTAATACTCCGCCTTGTAAGGGCCGTCAGGGTGCACGCCGATGTATCCGGCTTGTTCGGGCGTCAGCCTTGTCAGTTTCACCCCGATCTTTTCCAGGTGCAGGCGGGCAACTTCTTCGTCCAGGTGCTTAGGCAAACGGTATACGTTGGTTGCATGATCTTTGCCGTACAGCTCGATCTGTGCTAAGGTCTGGTTGGTGAAAGAGTTGCTCATCACGAACGACGGGTGTCCGGTTGCACATCCCAAATTCACTAAGCGGCCGTCGGCCAGCAGGATGATAGAATGCCCGCCGGGGAAGAAATAACGGTCTACCTGCGGTTTGATGTTTACACGGTTGATGCCCGGGTAGTTTTTCAAGGCGTCTACCTGTATTTCGTTGTCGAAGTGGCCGATGTTGCAAACGATAGATTGATCTTTCATCTTCTCCATGTGCCCGATGCAGATAATATCAATGTTTCCGGTGGTCGTGACGAAGATGTTGCCTTCGCTGCACGCGTCGTCCATGGTTACGACTTCAAAGCCTTCCATCGCAGCTTGCAGTGCGCAGATCGGATCAATCTCGGTCACCATCACACGGGCGCCGTACGAGCGCATGGAGTGTGCACAGCCTTTGCCCACGTCGCCGTATCCGCAAACCACTACGACCTTGCCGGCAATCATAACATCTGTGGCGCGTTTGATGCCGTCGGCCAGCGATTCGCGGCAGCCATACAGGTTGTCGAACTTCGACTTGGTTACCGAGTCGTTTACATTGTATGCAGGGAATAACAGCCTGCCTTCTTTCTGCATTTGGTATAAACGGTGGACGCCTGTTGTCGTTTCTTCCGAAACGCCGCGTATTTCGGGCACAACACGGTGCCAACGGTCTTTATCCCCGGCCAGTACCCGTTTAAGTATCTTGTTCAGCTCTGTCTCATCTTCGGCTGAAGCCGGTTTGTCGAGGATTGCAGCGTTTTCTTCCGCTTCATAGCCTGTATGGATCAGCATGGTTGCATCGCCTCCGTCGTCAACAATGACGTTGGGGCCTTTGCCGCCGGCGAAGTTAAGTGCTTGCAGCGTGCACCACCAGTATTCTTCCAGCGTTTCGCCCTTCCAGGCAAATACGGCAATGCCCGCTGCGGCAATTGCGGCAGCGGCATGGTCCTGGGTAGAGTAAATATTGCATGAGCACCAGCGCACTTCGGCCCCCAATGCTACCAGGGTTTCAATAAGCACGGCCGTCTGGATGGTCATGTGCAGCGATCCCATGATGCGGGCGCCTTTCAGGGGTTTTGACTTTCCATACTTTTGGCGAAGAGCCATAAGGCCGGGCATTTCTTTTTCCGCCAGATCGATTTCCTTCCGGCCGAAGCCGGCAAGCGTAATGTCTGCCACTTTGCAGGGCAGTTCAGAGAATAATGATATAGACATAAGATAAATTTAATATTCTACTATACGCTCCATCTTCATATCGAAGATCAACGTAGAATAAGCCAGGGTTCCGGAAGAGGAAACGGTTGTGCCGTATCCGCTTTCATAAGGGACATATACTTCAAAGCGGTCGCCCGGTCGCATGAGCTGCAATATTTCCGTCCAACCGGTTATTACCTGGCTCACGCCAAAGGTAGAAGGGCTGTCAAAGTCTCCGGGATCATCTCCGCTGAAATTCTTGTCGAAGATGTCTATTCCGTTTTCAGCATATAGCTTGGTGACAAGATATTCGGGGGCTTCGGCCATGGAGAATATCTCTTCGTTGAGATACATCCCTCTATAGAACATGGATACCGTGCTCGTGTAGAAAGGAGGGTCAATGGTTTTATCGCCTTCATGTATGACCTTGTAATAGACATAAGCGCCTTTATTCCTTTGGTCTTCAACCCGGAATAGCCTTGGTTCGGCGGCTTGCCCTTCATAGACCTGCGCCAATGAATCCATAAAGGCTTCATTGCGCTCCTGCCAATTGGCATACTTACTTACTTCTTCCGACTCGTCACATGCCGCAAAAGATAAAGCGAACAGGATTACCGGCAGTAGATATAACTTTTTAATCATATGCAGTTTTTATATTAGTTTCTTCAATATGCCGGTGATGCTTACCCTGTCGGCAATGATATGATCCAGCCCGGCGATCGCAACGCGTTCCTGTTGCATGGTATCGCGGTTACGCAAGGTCACGCAGTTGTCTTCCAATGACTGATGGTCTACTGTGATGCAGTACGGAGTACCGATGGCATCCTGCCGGCGGTAGCGTTTGCCGATACTGTCTTTTTCGTCGTATTGGCAGTGGAAGCGGAATTTCAATGTATCCACTATTTCGCGTGCTTTTTCGGGCAAGCCGTCTTTCTTCACCAACGGCATAACGGCCAGCTTGACCGGCGCCAATGGTGCAGGGAGTTTCAGCACAACACGCGTTTCACCGTTTTCCAGCGCCTCTTCACAGTAGGAAGCCGAAAGAACGCTGAGAAACATACGATCCACTCCGATGCTTGTTTCAACGACATACGGAGTGTATGACTCGTTTAGCTCCGGGTCGAAGTATTTAATGCTCTTACCTGAATATTTTTCGTGCTGGCTAAGGTCGAAGTCGGTACGTGAGTGGATACCTTCCACTTCTTTGAAACCGAATGGCATCAGGAATTCAATATCCGTAGCGGCGTTTGCATAATGGGCCAGCTTATCGTGGTCATGGTAACGATAGTAGTTGTCGCCAAACCCAAGGGCTTTATGCCATTTCAAGCGTAGCTCTTTCCACTCTTGGAACCATTCCAATTCGGAACCCGGACGTACAAAGAATTGCATTTCCATCTGTTCGAACTCACGCATACGGAAAATGAATTGACGGGCAACGATCTCGTTGCGGAATGCCTTACCGATCTGCGCAATGCCGAAGGGTATCTTCATGCGGCCGGTTTTCTGTACGTTCAGGTAGTTTACGAAAATACCCTGGGCTGTTTCCGGACGGAGATAGACTTTCATTGCGCCATCGGCTGTCGATCCCATTTCTGTTGAGAACATCAGGTTGAACTGGCGGACTTCCGTCCAGTTCTTGGTTCCGGAGATCGGACAAACGATTTCTTCATCTATGATGATCCGGCGCAGTTCTTCCAGGTCGCCGTCGTTAAGGGCTTTGGCAAAGCGTCCATGCAGGGCATCGCGTTTTCCTTGGTTCTCAAGCACCCGTTCGTTCGTTGAGCGGAATTGTGCTTCATCAAAAGACGCTCCGAATCTTTTGGCCGCCTTGGCTATTTCCTTGTCGATCTTTTCGTCGTACTTGGCCAACTGGTCTTCGATCAATACGTCTGCACGGTAGCGCTTTTTAGAATCTTTGTTATCTATCAGGGGGTCATTGAACGCATCGACGTGTCCCGAAGCCTTCCAGATGGTCGGATGCATAAAGATGGCCGAGTCGATCCCGACGATATTTTCGTGAAGCAGCACCATGCTGTCCCACCAATACTTCTTAATATTGTTTTTCAACTCCACTCCCATCTGCCCGTAGTCGTATACGGCGCCTAATCCATCGTATATATCGCTGGATGAGAA
>JAITSN010000018.1 GCA_031287715.1 Mediterranea sp. (in: CFB group bacteria) | reverse complement strand
AAGGAGAAGCGTTATTCATGTACAACACCACGAACGGACGCTATGTCCCCTGCGAAATCGACGAACAAACCGGAAAGGCCTGGAAGGCTACGTTCGACAACACACCCTTCTTAAATACCGCTGATCTGGAAGCATAGCTAAGCGCCCGGCACAAATTTGAATGGACAATGGACAATAAATACCACCGCAGGCTAATTGTCCATTGTCCATTCAAATTGTCCATTCAAATTGTTATATCTCATAGTTATTAATGAGATCTAAAATGGCTTCATTGCCGGCTTCGCAGATTTTTCCGAATAATTTCTGAGCCTGGATCATGCTTGATATTTTTCTCACCTTCCTCAGTGCGGACTTTCGTTTTTGTACATAAACGGTACAGTCGACCTTTTTCTTTCGCCCTTCTTTCCCTTTTCTCCGCTCTTCCTCTTCTTTCCTTTCCTTTTCCTGATGATCCTTATTCCTTCGCCAGTCTTTGAACCGGTCATACACTTCATTTTCCGTCCAGAAACCAATGGTTTCTTCCAGATGCATGACAAGGTAAGCGGTAGCCTCCTCCATTTCGTTGTCTTGAAGATTAACGACTTCAATTGACCTCAAAAAATTATAGAAGCCTGTTTTAAACAAGTCGGGAGAACCAAGCAAATAGCCAAATTCCGATTCGTATGCTTCAATACCATTTAGCGTTTCGGTTATTAACGCCGGATCGCGCATATCCGATTCTCCACAGATCTTAATGACATTGTCGATCAGTTTTTTAAAGCCATCGGGAAGCGCTTCCCCTGACAACCGGCTTATATATTTCAGCGACCATAATGGGAAGCCTCTTTTCCCCGAAAATTCATGGGTAATGGCCCAACGTGCGTCGGTGAGGCTGCTGATGTCGTTGTATCCTTTCAATGAGTTGAGTTTGAAGTGCTTAATGAGGCTTTCACACAATTGGCGCGTTTCTTTTGTCTCGAACCGGAAATTGAGTTTATTGCTCGACTTTTTTGCTTCCCAGGTTCTGAACATTTCTATAATATCGCCCACAAGGTGTTGGGCTTCGCGCGGTTTTCCGTTGAGATCAAAGATCTGCTTTACATATTTGCGCATGGCAAAAGCAACCATTCCCATCCCTGCGTATGACTTATACAAGCCGTAGGGCGGTTTGGTCAAACCTATCAGCTTATCGCCAAGGTTAAAGGGCTGGTTTTTGTCGATCTGTTTAAATGTATTGTCAACAAACATCGAAACCAGATAAAGCGGGTGGTTTTCGTCCATGTCATCTTTCCATTGCAGGTTTTCGTCAACGCTGTCCTGGAGCAGAAAATGGATGTGCATGGCCGAGCCACTGCATTTTTTCAGAATATCGTTTTTGGTGTTGTATGACAGGATACACTCAACGGCTTTCTCCTTGTATTGCTTCTCCCAGTAGGTTTTGGAATACTTTGTTTTGATTATATCCAGTGATTCCGCCCCATGTTCAAAAATAACCGGAGAAACGCAAGTATTAACGGCGCTTGCTATTTTTATAGCAGCGTTCACATTTCTCTTTCCACGAAGATAGCAGGTGAAATTACCTCTGCGGATATGGTTTATCCATTCTTTTATCATATCGGAGGCCGACTTTGTGTGAGCGGCAGACTGTCCGGTCAAATTGTGTTTTGAGGCGCAAATGGCATTTGCCTGATATTCGATGAACCGCTCGTAGTTCTTATTGCCGAAAACATTTTCAAATACGATGAACGCCATGTTTTGGAAGCGGCTGTCAACGGAGGCTCTGCTTGCAATTTCTTTCAGGTTGTTCAGCTCGTTTGCGTCGCGGGCAAAGAGCAATGCCATGAATACTTCGTAGGGATTGGCCTTTTCGCATCCGTTCTCTATTTGATTGAGCAGGGTACATTCATTGGCGTCTTCGGAATAAAACAAAAACCGGTTGACGCGGGCTATTCCCGACAATACTATTCCAAATTCCTTTTCTGCCGTGTCGCCGAAGTTTATGATCCTGCTTGTGTACTTGTATTGGGTAAGCTTCAGTTCCTCTTTTATGCTTTCAATTTCTTTTGTAGGTAAAGCGGAAAACTGAATAGAAAACAAATCTCCCGGCAAACGTTGGATGATACTGTTTTCATCAAAATAGTTCAGGATATTCTTCAAATTCTCTTTTATCGAAGTACCGGCAAAAAGATTTTCGATGTTGTCTTCCGAAGGCGTAACGGCTTCGTTTCCGGCAATATTGTTCAGTGCATTCAGCAAGAGAATACTTTTGAAGACGACCAAATGATCGGCTCCTTTCGCTTCAACCTGCAATTTGTGGGAGTTGAAGCGCTCGGTTACCGATCCGAATTTTGTTACGCTTGAATTAAATACATCCACGACGTAATCCCATAAATAATCGGCCGTAATGGTGCCGGACTTTTCAAAACATTCTTCGCTGTCCAAGAAATGACGGATTGCCGCGTTCTCACCGATAAATTCAAAAACGCTGCGCGAAGAAGAGCCTACCTCGCGGGCATAATAGGTTGCCAAACTTACGGTTGAAGGATGCAGGGGAAACAGTTTGCGTATATCTAATTTCGTTTCTTCCATATTCGCCGAAGACTTTGAAAAATCATTGAGCAGTTGACCCTGGTGTTCATAAAATAGCTGGCTGAGATTGAAATGCTTTATGCTGTCTTTGATTATAAATTTTTTCGACATGATCTTGAAAGTCGACACAGGCTCCATGTTGTAAGTCATGTAATGGTAACGGCCTTTGGTCTTTTCGCACTCGGCATTGGTGAAAGAGTTGAAAGCGGAAGGATGCGAAATATAAAAGAAATACGAGTTGTTTCCGGAGTTCATGATCATCTCGTCTATTTCCTGAAGAGCAACTAAAAGACTTGCTCCGAATTCGGAAGCCATGACATCGGTGAACTCGTCCCAAATAAGCAAGAGACCATCGTAGCCGGTCGTTTTGGCAAGTGTGTGCTGCACTTCAAAAAACCATTTCGAGATGTCGTGTAGTGGCAGATTGATTGATTTTTTACGTTCACGCAAGGCAGCGCGCACCTTGTCAAGCGTGACCGTATTGCACGCTTTCAAGTCGTTGATTAATTTTTTTCGCGTAGGCGTTGCCGACTTCAATTGAATGTTTCTTTCGATCAGCGAATCCCAAAAATCCGGATCATGCTTGATGTCATGTATATAATTGTCGAAGTCCGTCTTTACGGCAATGTCTATATTCGCATTGTTCAGAGCCTCGGTTATGTGGCGTTGCAGTTGGATTGACAGGTCTTCCTTGTGAGCGATGGACGATTGACCATACAGCATAACAGGGAACAAGCGTTTTCGCTCGCGCAATTTCAATAGATCTTCGCGAAGCATTTCGTATTTGGGGTCGTTATACTCTTCGTTAATGTAGTCGACGATATTCTCCACAGAGTCGCAAAGCAAGTGTTTGATAACCGCACCGGCATGGCTTTTACCTGCCCCGTAAGTGCCCGATATCCAAAATGACTTGTGAAGATCGGCATCATTATTGCGTACCGAACCGATTATTTTTCGCAAAATGTCATTGAATTGGTCGTTGGTGATAAACGAAGTCCAATCTCCGCTTTGCTCGTGTTCAATATTGTAGGCTGCTTTTTGTCCCCGCAGGCTTACTATGTCCGAGTATTTTGTGGTCATATATAATTTGTTACAGAAGGTGGTATGTGGTGGTTTTATTGAGAACTCTATAATAAAATGAATAAAGGCAGGCTATAATTGTACTGTTGTACTTTCAAATCGTTTGGCTCTATAATTATTTCGTGAGTTCTTGTAATACTTTCAAAGGTGTTAAATCATCTCTCAGTGTAATATGGTCTAATCCCGTATTCAATTCGGCAACCAAAACCCGGTTTGCCGAAGAATTTAAGGCTCTAAGGGCTTTTTCCAAATCCGGTTTCTCTATTCCGAATTCGACATAAGCTCCAGATTCCATGTCCGGTTGATATAGATCGGATACGCGCAGCGTTTTGGTATTCTGCGCTTCTGCATACTTGTAAATAGAATAAGCAACGGCTTCTTCGCTTAAATCGTTATAAGAGGTTCGGGTTGCAGGATCTTTATCCTGACTTATATACAGATTGAACTGATTGCCAACCGGAGATTCTTTGAGCATACGAACCAAAGCGTCAACAGCGTTTTTAATAGTTCTGCCGCTATACACATTTGGAAATTCGTTTTGAATCATTTCCATTAATAACGGTTTTGTGAAAGTCATATTGTTTTTTATACGGGTAGAAAACCACCGTACGATAAAAGAACTGTAAACAAGGTTGATCCAAATGATCTCCCAGACAAGTTGCTGCCTGTCCTGATAGATTCCGGACAGGAATTTCCCTAATCCGGTGATCGTATTCGTGCTGTCAATGATAGCGGCATCTTTCAGCCAATTTCTCATTGCCGGGACTTGTTTTGTTCCCAAACCGTTATTTTCCCAATAACCAACCGTATCGGAAAAATACATGTCTATCCAATCTTCTCTTAAACCATATGTATTGTAGCGGTCAATGCCGGATCTTGTTTTTATGTTTGTTTCCGTTGTTATGATTAACGAGTCAGCCACAACACAACCGTTAGCATGAAAATTAAGGCATTTATGGCAGTGGATACATTTTGACCGGTCGATCTTGACTTCCGGGAAAACGGATAACGCACCTGTCGGACATTCTATTTCGCAGACTTCACAATTTATGCAGTATGTCGTTTTGTATAGAACCCTCTTGAACAGCTTAATCAATTGTGCATCGTTTGCATTGTACAATGTGCATTTAAGATCATTGTCCTTCTTCCCTGTTTCTACCAGGAAAGGGAAGATCGTTTTGTTGAACAGCACTTCTCCTTTGATTGTTTTCCCTGAAGCAGAGATCGTATAATCGCCCAATGCCGGCAACCACGTTTCAATTTTCTGTTTTGCCCCATGAGCAGTTGCTTTTAGATGAAAATCCATAGTGCTAAATGAAATGGAAGAATCCTGCTCAAGAAAGTTTCCGCTGGAACGGAATTTCCATTTTCGTTCTTTGATGTAGTCATTGATGTCTTTTATTCCACCTTTTTGGGCACAGTCAACAATCCTTGAAAGGAACGGGCTAAGCTCTTTTTTGTACAGTGTATTGGAGATCATGTCGTCCCAACCGGTAGAATACGGACAAATGATACAGCCGACTCTTGATTTTCCCCATCTATACGCTTTATTTATCGGCAAATGGTGCCGGAACAGATAGAGAAAGATCTCTGTTGTGTTCCATTCCAAAATAGGATGGGCGTTGATAACGGTATCGTGCTTAACCCCTTTTCCTATGCGGCTGTATTTGCGGCGGCGGTTGCTTTCTTCGGCACGGACGCCATCAAAGGTGAGGACGTGGGCCTGCTTGTTTGTGCCGTCAATTTTAAGCATACGATACAAAGGCGCTGTTTTCATCACAGAACAGCACCAGCGGTGGGTGTCGGAAGGGGTTCCTATTTTGTCCCAATAATTGAGTACTGTTTCATGGTTACGGGCCGTGAAGAATTTCAATTGGGGAAATCTGTTCTTATAGTGTTCTTTTACTTCTTCATACAGCGTTAATGAGGGCGGCAGCTCATATCCCGTATCGGAATAAATCACTTCAAAAGCCGAAGGCGGAACGGAACGGACACAAAGGTCGAGCACGACCTGGCTGTCTTTCCCTCCGGAGAAAGAAGCGATAAACTTGTCGATCCGGGTTGTTTGATAGATCTTTTTCCCTGCATTTTTAGCCGATTCGAGAGGCATAATATCAAAGCTGTCGCAATCTTCTCTTACGATGGCCATCTGTCGTTTTGTTTTTTTGGTTTGTACGGCCACAAGTTTTTCAAAATCCAATTGATTGGCATTTACGTTTTCCACACTTTTCCGCACCGAAGAATATTGCATGTATTTATCCCGGATAAACCCTATGGCTTCGCTTTCAATCAAAAACATTTCGCTTCTGTTTTTTTCGAGCATTCCGCTCACATCAACAGGCTTAATCTGTAAATTCCGGGCGTCGGGTTGCAGAACCACGGTTGCAGGATCATATATATTTGATCCTTTCACCTCAAAAACCAATTTCCCGCGATAGAAATATTGTTTGTTGCAAGCCCATAACAGAGGCTCTTCACAATGTGGATACTGCCAACCCAGCTCGTTGATTTTGAGCAAGTCCAGCTCTTCATAAAATACAGGACGGGGAGATATTCCGATGGCATCTTCTCTTGCAAATGACGAGAGTTTTATGCCTCCGGTTTCTTTATCCCAAGTTATTTTGAACATACGTTATTGTATATTGTGTGAAGGGGATATTCAGCTAAGGGCGGCAATTTATAGAAAAAATGTTAGGCGACAAAAGCCGTAAACGAAAACACTCTCTGTGTCCTACCTTTCAATGGCTTTTTTATGGTATAGTCCCGCCGGACAAAAATGCAGCTAAGGTGCAGAACCTGATGGGGCGGCGAAGGCGTAATCGACCCGAACGCTTAACCAATCTACCATTTACCATTTACCGTTTACCAGCATAAATGGTAAATAGTAAATGGTAAATGGTAAATGGTAAATAGTAAATGGTAAGTAGTAAATGGTAAATGGTAAATGAAACATCTTTGTTTACGGATTTATCCGGGAGAATAAGGCACCGACTCTGCGCCCCTGTTTGAATTCACCTTCGAAAGTATAGCCGTTTTTATCGATCTCTACACCCCGGCCTTCTTTCAGGCCATTGACAAAGCCGCCTTCGTATCTTGTTCCGTCGGAAAGGATCAGTTTTCCCTGGCCATGGGGTTGGTCATTACGCCAGTCGCCGTCGTAAACATCGCCGTTGCTCCATCTGTATACACCGTATCCGCTGCGGACGCCGTTCACCCAATAGCCGTCGTATTTTGTTCCGGACGCCCAGATAAAGATCCCTTTGCCGTCGGGCAGCCCGTTCTTGAAGTTGCCTGTATAGGTATCGCCGTTTGCTCCGCGGAAGACGCCACGCCCTGTACGTATGCCGCGTAAGTAAGAGCCTTCGTAGCGGTCGCCTCCGCTAAAGCTGAAAACTCCCTGTCCGTGTTGCAGATCATTCTCAAATTCTCCCACGTATTTATCTCCTGAAGCATACTCGAATGTTCCCTGTCCGTTCCGGATGTCGTTCTTCCAATGGCCGTCGTATTTGGAGCCGTCGCTCCAAACCATCAGACCTTTGCCTTCCTTGCGGTCGTTGCGCCATTCGCCCACGTACTTGGTTCCGTTTTTCCATACGTATGTGCCTTCGCCATGGCGCAGGTTATTTTCCCAATAGCCGGTATAGCGATCTCCGTTGTGGTAATACATATGTCCCATGCCGTGGCGGGAGTTCATATACCACAGGCCGTCGTAGCGGTTGTTATCGACAAAGTAAACGATCCCTTTGCCGTGCCGTTGGTCTTGCAGCCAATTGCCTTCGTATCTTTCTCCGTCAAAGAGGGTGTATACTCCGTAGCCGTCGCGCTTTCCTTTTATATACTCGCCTTCGTAGACATCGCCGTTCTTAAAGACGGTCCTGCCTTTGCCGTTGGGCTTGCCTTTTGTGATCTCGCCGGTATAAACCGAACCGTCTTTAAAGGTGTAGGAACCGACTCTGATCTCGCTCGAGAACACGTCTTTTACTTTGTCCAGGAACCCGCTGTTTTGCGCATGGGTTATGGTCTGGCTGCAAACAATACAAATGAATAGGGTATATAATTTCATTTTTCAACGTTTAGACAAAAAGAACTCCTTCATCTTCTGCGAACATTCGTCGGCCATAATGCCTGATACGACTTCGGTCTTGGGATGCAGTGCTTGCTGGGCGTAACGCCGGTATCCGCGTTTTTCGTCGGGAGCACCGAAGACTAAGCGTCCGGTTTGTGCCCACGCAATGGCGCCGGCGCACATGACGCAAGGCTCTACGGTAACATAAAGTGTGCAATCGTTCAGGTATTTCCCTCCAAGTGCATTGGCTGCGGCAGTGATGACTTGCATTTCGGCATGTGCCGTAACATCGTTCAATGCTTCGGTCAAGTTGCAGGCGCGGGCGATGACCCGTCCTTTGCAAACAACAACTGCTCCAACGGGCACTTCTCCCTTTGCAGCAGCTTTATCCGCTTCAATAAGCGCTTGTTTCATAAAGTGGGTGTCATTCATTACAGTCATCGTTGCACATCGTATTCACCAAAGAGGGTTGGACGATCCTCTCTCATTGATTATAAACAGAAGTTTTGGGATACTTTTTGTTTTTCTTATTCATATTCTTCGCAAATTTACTTTTACTTCTCTAATTTCAAAACATAAAATAAGTAAATTTGCAAAAACAGTATCATGGCGCATCACAATATATTGGGCGAAGCCGGCGAGAAAGCGGCAACGGCGTATCTGGAAAAACTTGGCTACCGGATTCTTCACAGGAACTGGCGGAAAGGACATCTGGAGCTGGATATTGTTGCTACCGACGGGGATGAACTTGTTGTTGCGGAAGTAAAAACCCGAACGGATACGGCGTATATTCTCCCACAGGAGGCTGTCACTCCGCAAAAGATCAGGCGTACGGTTATGGCTGCCAATGCCTATCTGAAAACATTCCGGATTGATGCCCCTGTGCGGTTTGATATTATCAGCATCGTAGGCCGTGAAGATAATTTTAAAATAGAGCACATAAAAGAGGCTTTTTATCCGCCTCTATTTAATTGAAACAATAACTTAAAACGGATATGGATATAAAATCGGTCAGGTTGTATTGCCTATGCAAAAAAGCGGTAACGGAAGGCTTTCCTTTCGACGGCGATACGCTTGTCTTTAAGGTGATGGACAAGATGTTCGCCTTGATCGACCTTGAGTCGGCAAGTAAAATCGCTCTCAAGTGCGACCCCGAGTATGCGATTGAACTGCGCGAGAGGTACTACGGGGTGGAAGGCGCTTATCATTTTAACAAGAAATACTGGAACCAGGTATTTTTCTATAGTGATGTGGACGACAAATTACTGAAGCATTTAATTGATCATTCGTACAACGAAGTCCTCAAGAAGTTTACAAAGGAAAAACGTGCCGAATATGACCGGTTTTAGCGTACCTGTTATCCATCTGGCAGAGACGGACTCTACCAACAACTACCTGAACCGCCTTTCGCTCGAGGAAAACCCGGAAGAGTTTACCGTCGTCACCGCCGGTTTCCAAACCGCGGGCAAAGGGCAGTGGGGAAACGGCTGGGAGTCGGAAGCGGGCAAGAACTTGCTTTTCAGCATCGTGATGTATCCGGATTTCCTCGAAGCCCGGAAGCAATTTTTGCTTTCGCAAGCCGTTTCCTTAGCTGTAAAGGAAGCGCTCGACACCTTTGCGGAGGGTTTCTCCATTAAGTGGCCGAACGATATATACCACTATGAAAAGAAGGTTTGCGGAATGCTCATCGAGAACGACCTCGTGGGCAACGCCATCAAGAAAAGCGTTGCCGGCATAGGCATAAACGTCAACCAGGAACAGTTCCGCAGTCCGGCACCCAATCCGGTTTCCTTGTGGCAGATCACCGGAAAGCCGCAACACATGGATCGCCTGTTGCGGCAGGTCATCGACCGGATCATAGAAAACTATACCTTATTAAAAGAAGGAAAGGCGGATCTGCTGACCGCCCGCTACCACGACGCGCTTTTCCGCAAAGAAGGACTGTTTCCGTACCGGGACAGTTCGGGAGACTTCATGGCACGCATCGTATGCGTCAAGCCCGAAGGAACCCTCATGCTAAAGGATGGGAACGGAAACGAAAGAGGATACATGTTCAAAGAAGTACAGTTTTGCATCGGGCTATAGATCTTTCAGCAGTATCGTGCCGGCTTTCTTATAATACTCGTCCTTGATGGCGATGACCGTCTCCCACTCATTCAGAAACTCATTCTCCCGGTCTACCTTAAAGTCTTCGGAGCCGCAGCGATCCAAGCGTTCCAGCAATACGGCCAGCGTGAGCCTGTTCGGATCCATGGAAGGCTGATAAGTGAGATCGTCATTCTTTTCGTCTGTCATCACCTCGTGTATCAGATTGATCTTCTGTAACCGGAACAAGACCTTGTTTGTCAGATTGACCGGAATGCGGTAGGTTTCCGACAGTTCTTCGGCTGTATAAGGATCTTCATTGTTGCAGAACCGCTTGGTGATGAGCGACAGGATCAGGATTGTAACAAAGTCCCGGTAACGGCGGCTGATATTGCGGGTATCATTGTCGAAACTGAACGTATGGACATTCTGGCTTGCGTATGACAATTCCACACCAAACAAACAGATCGTCCACGACATCTGCAACCAAAGCAGAAGCAGGGGAATCGCCGCAAAGCTGCCGTAGATCGCATTGTATCTCGTCACCCATAGTTGGCTGCTGATATACAGAACCTGGAAGAATTGGAATACCGTCCCCGCCGATATCCCCGCTATCAGGGCCGGTTTGAACTTGACGTTGGTGTTGGGCATGAAAATATACAGGGCGGTAAACATCCCCCAGGTAAAGGCGAAAGGGATCAGCCGGATCAGGAATTTAAGGAAAGGCGCCAGCATCATATAATTTTCCATCCCCTTCAGGAAAGTAGTCATGAAAATATTCAGACCGGCAGAAATAACAATGAGTATGGGAAGCAGCAGGAACATGGAAAAATAATCGGTGATCTTGCGGTACATGCTGCGCGGTTTGTTCACCTGCCAGATCTTGTTGAACGCATCTTCGATATTACCGGTCAGGTTCAACACCGTCCACAGCAGCATGACAAGGCCGATGCCCACAAAGATGCCGCTCTTGGCCTGCGACAGGTAAGAATCCACCAATTGAAGGATCGTCTCGGTCGTATCGTTCACCCCGCCAAACACATCGCGAAACTGATGCTCGACCAGATTGGCAAAACCAAAGCCGCGGGCAACGGCAAAAAGAATGGCAAGAATGGGCACTATGGCCAGCAGCGTACTGTATGTCAGTGCCGACGCCCTGTCCATGATATTGTCTTTCATGAAACGCTCCACCGTCAGATACACCGTTTTGATGACCGTATAAAGTGTATATTTCAAGTTCGTCACCTCGTTTTCCGTGATGCGCCAAATATCATGCGTGAGGAATTTCCAGCAGCAAGTAACCTTTTCAATCAACGTTTTCATTATACCCCCCTGTTTGCAGCGTGAAAAAAGAAAAAAGAAAGAAACAGTCAGCCTGTAAGCCGGGTTCTGTTGCCCGGTTATTGCCAACCGGACCGTTTGTCATTTATCTACGTAACATGTCGCCACGCCACTTTAGCAGTCTACCCTCCGGCGTCGAGCGAGCAGCCCTCATAATGCCGGTATACATGACCTTACAACTCCCGAGACGCACAGCCCGCCATGTCACCATGCCGGCGGTAGGCTCTTACCCTACCTTCTCACCCTTACCGGTTTTCCGGAGAACCCCGGCGGTTCTTTTCTTCTACGCTACTCTACCCTCGCGGATACCTTCCCGTTAGGAAGCAGGATGCTCTGTGTTGCCCGGACTTTCCTCTTACCCTAACAGGCAAGCGACAAACCGGCTAACTGTTTCCGTTGCAAAAATAAATAAAATTCGGAAAAGTCTCCAAACGCCATTCTGGGCCTTCTGTGAGGCATTTCCATTTGACGAAGCGTCGTCCGGCCACCGGAAATGGCATTTCCATTTGACGAAGCCTCATCAAAAGCCCCTGATAGGGTTTCGGGAAAAATCATTGCTTTTTCGATGGGGAAAAACAGGAGGGAGCGGCCCGCTTGCACTCAATTTACAACCCGTTTCGTATAAATCGTTACCTTTACGGCCAAATAAAATGCAACTATGGCTGTAATAAAACCAAGTATACCCAAAGGAACCCGTGATTTTTCGCCGGTGGAAATGGCAAAGCGTAACTATATTTTCGATACGATCCGCCATGTATATCATTTATATGGATTTCAGCAGATCGAAACCCCTTCGATGGAAATGCTTTCCACCCTTATGGGAAAATATGGGGAAGAAGGCGACAAACTGCTCTTCAAGATCCAGAACTCCGGCGATTATTTTTCCGGAATAACGGACGAAGAACTGCTTACCCGCGATGCGGTGAAACTTGCCGGTAAGTTTTGCGAAAAAGGCTTGCGTTATGATTTGACCGTCCCTTTTGCCCGTTATGTTGTGATGCACCGTGATGAGATCAGCTTCCCTTTCAAACGCTATCAGATCCAGCCGGTTTGGCGCGCCGACCGTCCCCAGAAAGGACGCTACCGCGAGTTTTACCAATGCGACGCCGACGTGGTCGGCAGCGATTCGTTATGGAATGAAGTGGAACTGATGCAGATTGTCGACCAGGTGTTTACGCGTTTCGGCGTTCGGGTCTGCATCAAGATCAACAACCGCAAGATACTTGCCGGAATAGCCGAGATCATCGGCGAAGCAGACAAGATCACCGACATCACCACAGCCATCGACAAGCTGGATAAGATCGGCTTGGAGAACGTAAACAAAGAACTGTCCCAAAAGGGCGTCAGCGGTGAAGCCATCAACAAACTGCAACCGGTTATTTTGTTGAGCGGAACAAATACGGAAAAACTGAACACGCTCAAAAGCCTGCTGGCAGACAGTCAGGCCGCCGTAAAGGGCATTGAGGAGTGCGGGTTTATCCTTTCGGCACTGGATAAATTGGCGCTTAAGAATGAAATCGAACTCGATTTGACCTTAGCCCGCGGTTTGAATTACTACACCGGCGCCATCTTTGAAGTAAAAGCGCTCGATGTATCTATTGGAAGCATCACCGGAGGCGGACGTTATGACAACTTGACAGGCACATTCGGGCTGTCAGGCGTGCCCGGTGTGGGCATCTCGTTCGGGGCCGATCGTATTTTTGACGTCCTGAATCAATTGGAACTCTACCCCAAGGAAGCCGTCAATGGTACCCGGTTGCTTTTTGTCAACTTCGGCGATACGGAAGCGGCTTATTGCATGTCTCTTTTAGCAAAAGTAAGAGCCGCAGGAATAAATGCGGAACTGTATCCCGATGCGTCGAAGCTGAAAAAACAAATGAGCTATGCCAACGCAAAGAACATCCCCTTTGTAGCCATTGCCGGAGAAACCGAAATGGCGGAAGGAAAAATTATCCTGAAAAACATGGAAACAGGCGGGCAAAAACTTCTCGCAGCCGAAGAACTGATTCCGGCAATGCTTGTCTGGGAATGACGTCTTGTCAGTTCGGAAAGCCGGAAATCTTTCCGGCACGGTTTTGGCTTTGCCTTTGACGTCTGAAGCCAGACAACCCGATTAATAATTCAATTAATAACATAGTAAAAAAACTTAGAATCATGAACATTAAACCGTTAGCGGACAGAGTGCTGATACTTCCTGCACCCGCAGAAGAAAAAACGATTGGCGGTATCATTATCCCCGATACAGCAAAAGAAAAACCTTTGAAAGGTGAAGTTGTGGCAGTAGGCCAAGGTACAAAAGACGAAGATATGGTGTTGAAGGTTGGCGATACGGTCTTGTATGGCAAATACGCCGGCACCGAGCTGGAAATAGACGGCAACAAATATCTTATCATGCGCCAAAGCGATGTGCTCGCTGTTTGGAATTAACCGATTGATAAAACGAAAATCTTAAACTTAAAATAGAATGGCTAAAGAAATATTATTCAGTCTTGAAGCTCGCGATCAACTGAAAAAAGGAGTTGACGAATTGGCAAATGCCGTAAGAGTAACGCTTGGACCCAAAGGTCGTAACGTGATCATCGAAAAGAAATTCGGCGCACCCCAGATCACCAAAGACGGTGTTACCGTAGCAAAGGAAATTGAACTGTCCGACCCTTACCAGAACGCCGGCGCACAGTTAGTCAAAGAAGTAGCGTCAAAAACCGGTGACGACGCCGGCGACGGAACAACCACCGCTACCGTATTGGCACAGGCCATCATTGCAGAAGGCTTGAAGAACGTAACCGCAGGAGCTAACCCGATGGATTTGAAACGGGGGATAGACAAAGCCGTCACCAAAGTAGTCGGATCCATCAAAGCCCAATCGGAAGAAGTCGGAGATAACTTCGATAAGATAGAGCAAGTGGCGACCATCTCGGCAAACAACGACCCGGCTATCGGCGCATTGCTGGCCGATGCGATGCGTAAAGTATCGAAAGACGGCGTGATCACAATCGAAGAAGCCAAAGGCACCGACACCACCATTGAGCTGGTAGAAGGGATGCAGTTTGACCGCGGCTATCTGTCGGCCTACTTCGTGACCAACACGGAAAAGATGGAATGTGAAATGGAAAAACCATACATCCTGATCTACGACAAGAAGATTTCGAACCTGAAAGACATGCTTCCCATTCTGGAAGCAGCCGTACAAACAGGCCGTCCGTTACTGATCATCGCAGAAGATGTGGATAGCGAAGCGCTGACCACGCTGGTTGTAAACCGCCTGCGTTCTCAATTGAAGATCTGCGCAGTAAAAGCTCCGGGCTTTGGCGACAGAAGAAAAGAAATGCTGGAAGACATCGCCGTATTGACCGGCGGCATGGTCATCAGCGAAGAAAAAGGCCTGGCGCTGGAACAAGCCACCTTGGAAATGCTGGGTACTTGCGATAAAATAACCGTCTCTAAAGACAACACAACAATCGTAAGCGGCGCAGGTTCTAAAGCCAACATCGAAGCCCGCGTAAACCAGATCAAGTCGCAAATCAAGACGACGACTTCCGACTACGACAGGGAAAAGTTGCAGGAACGTCTGGCCAAACTGTCCGGCGGTGTAGCTGTACTTTATGTAGGCGCAGCAAGCGAAGTGGAAATGAAAGAAAAGAAAGACCGTGTAGACGATGCACTCTGCGCCACCCGTGCCGCTATCGAAGAAGGTATCGTTCCGGGCGGCGGCGTAGCCTATATCCGTGCCATCGAAGTGCTCGAAGGCTTGAATGGCGATAACGCGGACGAAACCACAGGTATTGAGATCATCAAACGCGCGATCGAAGAACCGCTTCGCCAGATCGTAGCCAACGCCGGTAAAGAAGGCGCCGTTGTTGCGCAGAAAGTACGCGAAGGCAAAGATGATTTCGGATACAACGCCCGTACGGACGTATACGAAAACATGCACGCGGCAGGTGTGGTAGACCCGGCTAAAGTAACCCGCGTAGCCCTGGAAAATGCAGCGTCCATCGCAGGCATGTTCCTCACTACCGAATGTGTGATCGTAGAAAAAAAGGATAGCAAACCGGAACCTATGGGCGCCCCCGGCATGGGCGGAATGGGCGGAATGATGTAATCCACTCCTTTTAATTAAATAGTTGTTTTGTTAGAATGAGGCTGTCTCAAAATTGATTTGGGATGGCCTTTTTTCTGGGGTGGGGGTAAAATAAAAGCAAGTCTTCATTTCACTAAACAAAGACTTGCTAATGAGCTTAAAGTTTTGTGTCTTTAAGCACCTTCTTAAAACAAATATAATGTTAAATCCTACTCTACCAACGATAATCTGTCATTACCTCCCACATTAGGAGAGTTAATTCCCGAGCATGATCCTGTTCGCGTTGTTGACCGTATCATCGAACAAATCGATTTGACTTCTTTATATGGTAAATATTCCCGTTTGGGAGAATGCCTATCATCCCCGCTTAATACTCAAACTCCTTGTCTATGCTTATCTTCGCAACGTTATACTCTTCACGCCGTATCGAAGATCTTTGCCGCAACGACATTCGTTTTCTTTGGCTTAACGGTATGGATGCTCCCGATCATAATACCATCAACCGTTTTCGTTCGGGTCGGTTAAAAGGTGGGTTAAAAGAAGTTTTCTGCACTATGGTGAAGTTCCCGGTAGCTGAAGGCCTGGTTAGTTTAGATAAGACCTACACCGATGGAACTAAATTGGAATCTGCAGCGAACCGTTATAGCTTTGTGTGAGGTAAATCCATCAGCACCCGCATCGGTAAGATTGCAGGGCAACTGAATGAACTTTGGGCTTATGCCGAGTCGGTAACCAAACAAGAATTAATAGAAGAAGCTCCCTTACTTGCTGAAGATATAACTGCAGAAAAAGTTTCCGAGGTTGTGGATCGTATAGATGAAGCCCTGCGTGATGTGGATTGTGACATCAAGGTCAAACAAAAGATTAAACGGGTCAGGAAGACTTGGTCTGAATAGCTTAAGCGATATGAAGAACAAAAACAAATACTGGATGGGCGGAACAGCTACTCCAAGACTGATCCCGATGCCACCTTTATGCGCATGAAAGAAGACCATATGCTGAACGGCCAACTTAAACCCGCTTTTAATGTACAGATATCCACCAACCGGCAATTCATCAACAATTATACCCTGCACCAAACCACAACAGATACCACTACCTGCATCGGGCACATGGAAGAGTTTAAGGCCTTATACGATTTTTATCCGAATGAATCCATTGCAGATGCCGGCTATGGCAGTGAAGATAATTATCTTTATGCTAGGGAGAAGGGTATGAATACGTTTATCAAATATAACTACTTCCATAAAGAACAGACCCGGAAATGGAAGACAGATCCTTTCCGCTCCTCCAACTTCTATTATAATCAAGTCTTGGGTTGCTATTACTGTCCGATCGGACAGCAGATGAGACTTGTGGGGAAAGGCAAACAACAAACAAAGACCGGCTTTGAGCAGGAGATACACATCTATGAAGCCATCCGCTGTCAGGGATGTCCGTTGAGATTTTTATGCCACAAATCAAGAAACAACCGAAGGATAGAAGTTAATCACAGATTGAATAAGCTCAAAGCCCAGGAAAAAGAGAAATTGTTTTCTACAGAAGGGCTTGTGCTTAGAAGCCAAAGGCCGCAGGATGTAGATGCAACCTTTGGGAATCTTAAAAACAATAAAAACTTCAAACGCTTCCTTCTCAAAGGTAAAAGCAAGGTTGAGGTCGAGCTTGGTTTGCTGGCCATTGCTCATAATATAGCCAAAGTAGCCTCCTAAGAGGTACTACCCCACAACTACTGGTCTAAAGTGACTCAATCCTTTTTCTAAAGTTGTTATGAGGCAAATAAAAAGGAAAAAGCAACTTTATAACCTGAGTTCGACGTTTTTTTTCTATTTTTTATTCAAGCTAAAGTGCATAGATTCTCCTATCATAGTACATATGCTATTACTACAACCCTCTATTTATTTAAGAAAAAAGATTACGCGAAAAAGAGTTAATCAGTTATTTTTCTCTCTTTCAAACCTGATGGATGGTTTCTTTGGTAAGAAGCAATATGCTGCCAAAACTGCCAAGAGGTTTATCAGGAAATTAGCCGGGCTTCTGTGCCTGGAATGTTCCACCTGGCATAAATTCTTGATCTCATTATTAATTGTTTCTATAACTGATCATTTGCGCAGAAGAATCTTATCCCTGAAACTCATGAGTTTGTTCTTCATATTCTTCCTGATCCCGGTGATTAAATGAATGCCATTGTTATCAAACAAAAACTCAAACAAAGAAGCTGATATATACTCTTTGTCTGCATACAATTTGCCGAATAAGCCTTTGCATATCAATGTCGTTTAGTTAATCGAACCCCTTCGGTCTTTTGATATGATTTTGTTAAAACACATTTTTCACCATTTTGTATTTAGCTTGTAAAGCATTAAATTTGTCCTATAAATAAAGGGGGTTCCCTTTCCCCAAAAGCGAGCGATTATAGAACAGGGTTATTAACAAACATATCAGGATTAATAGATGAAAAATCATTTGTCGGCCGTTCCAAGGACGGCCCGGATGGGCAATTTACAAGAGATCGTAAACTTCCTTTCAAATCACTGATAGTAATGTTGTTAAGAGGGATAAAATCATCGCTTCAGCGCGAGTTGGACTCTTTTTTCAAAACGGTTTTATCTACCGGTTACAATATCAGGTCGGTCACCAAAGGCGCTTTAAGCCAGTCCAGGAGTAAGCTCAAGCCGGAGGCGTTCAAAGAGATCAACGACGTCGCCTGTTCAAGTTTTTATTCGGGTGCACCTTATAGGAAGTGGCATGGTCACCGGTTATTGTCGGTAGACGGCAGCCGGTTGCATTTGCCCAATCATCCGAGCGTAAAAGAGGAGTTCGGGGAACATTTGGTTGGGTGCAAAGGCTCTACTCCTGTTTCTATGGCCCTGGTATCCTTGCTTTACGACCCGTTGAACTTATTGACGTTAGACTCCCAAATCGGGCCTTGGAGCC
>JAITSN010000015.1 GCA_031287715.1 Mediterranea sp. (in: CFB group bacteria) | reverse complement strand
AAAGGAGTAAATATGAAAAAGAAAGCAAAGAATTTGTCGCAAATGGCAAAAGGAAAGATCAGAGCATCGTCGGCCAAACGGGATTCAAAAGGCCGGTTTTTAAAAGCAGATCATCCGGCGGAAGTCCAGCCGGAAACCCAGCCAAAAGTCCAGCCAAAAGTCCAGCCTATTATAATAACTACTAATACTAATACTAATCAAGAAGATGAAAAAGAAAAAATGAAAGAAGAAAAAAACAAAAGAGCTTTTGAACGGCTTGTAGACAAAGCCATGGAAGACGACTATTGGATCGAACTGCTCCATATGCAGACCGGCCTTCCTTTCGACAAGAAACGGACAGAGATCGCAGGCATCTTTAAACGGCATGTCATCATCATGGGAAACGATAGTCAGATCATCTCGGAAAAGGATGCCAAGAACTACTTCGCAAACTTCAGCCGAAAGGGAAGCATCACCCACAAAGCCATCCTGGCGGAGTTGAAACGGGAGAAAACCACGCTATGGAAGGGAAAAGAGAACCCGTACAGATACGAAGAAACGGATGCCCGAACGGGCGAACGCTCATACTGCGGAATCCCCATCCCCAGCGATGCACCGCCCAGACCGGACGCAAACTCAGTCTGGAACAAAAACCATTCCTGCTGGGAGCTTTAAAGGCTTATTACTTGAATAAGAAAAAGTTATAGCTTAACTAAACGACATTAATTTACCATTTAAGTATGGCAAACATTAGAACAAATATTTTCCTAAATTGCTTGTATGTCCCATTCGGAGGGCATTTCCGATTCGTTCCTTGTATCTTGCTTGTATGTAATACGAAATGGTAAACGGCAAATGGAGTTGTTTTTAATGTAAACTTGTGTATAGTTGCCTAATTTTGTTTCGGATATATTTTTTTGAGAACTTAAAAAGCTATATATTTGCAATCCAAAAAATTAGGTAAAAGAAATAAAGAAATAAGTAATAATAATTGTTATTCTAACTGATATGACTAAGGCAGATATTGTAAATGAAGTTACTAAGAGGACCGGTGTAGACAAGGTTGTAGCTCTTAATGTAGTTGAGGCTTTTATGGAGACTATTAGGAATTCCCTATCCAAAGAAGAAAACGTATATCTACGCGGATTTGGTAGCTTTGTGGTAAAGAAAAGAGCAGAGAAAACGGCTCGCGATATTTCTAAGAATATTACAATCATTATTCCGGAACATAATATACCAGCATTTAAGCCGGCAAAATCGTTTGCCGAGCTTTTGAAAAAGTAAACATAGTATTAACCCAATAAAGAAGAAATTATGCCAAGCGGAAAAAAGAAGAAAAGACATAAAATGTCTACGCACAAGCGTAAAAAGAGACTAAAGAAGAACAGACATAAAAGCAAGAAATAATTTTATAGTCTAATGTACAGAACAGGGAACAAACTTGCAAAGCATGGTCTTTCAGGTTTGTTCTTTGTGTTAGAACCCAAATTTAATTAAGAGATAAAATCGTGACAAGCGAACTGGTAGTAGACGTACAACCCAAGAAGGTTTCCATCGCTCTTCTCGAAGACAAGAGCCTGGTGGAACTCCAGAGCGAAGGAAGAAATATTTCTTTCTCCGTGGGTAACATGTATTTGGGCCGGATCAAGAAACTGATGCCGGGACTAAATGCCTGTTTTGTGGATGTTGGCTATGAGAAAGACGCTTTCCTTCATTATTTAGATCTTGGACCTCAATTTAACTCGCTTGAAAAGTTCGTAAGACAAGCTCTCGGCGACAAGAAAAAACTGCCTCAGATGCACAAGGCATCTGTCTTGCCCGACATTGAAAAAGACGGCACCATAGCCAATACGCTAAAGGTCGGACAAGAGGTAATTGTACAAATCACAAAGGAGCCGATTTCGACGAAAGGCCCCAGACTGACTTCCGAAATATCATTTGCCGGGAGGTATCTGGTGCTGGTTCCGTTTAACGACAAGGTATCCGTATCGCAAAAAATAAAATCAAGCGAAGAACGCACCCGCTTGAAACAACTCCTCCAAAGCATCAAGCCTAAGAATTTCGGAGTTATTGTGCGCACGGTAGCCGAAGGCAAACGCGTTGTCGAACTCGACGGAGAGCTTAAAACACTTGTCAAACACTGGGAAGACAGCCTGAGAAAGGTACAAAAAGTAACCAAGTTTCCAACGCTGATCCATGAAGAAACCAGCCGCGCGGTAGGAATACTTCGCGATCTGTTCAACCCTTCATTCGAAAACATTCATGTGAACAATGAAGTCGTATTCAATGAGATCAAAGACTATGTAGCCTTCATTGCACCCGAACGTGCAGGGATTGTGAAACATTACAAGGGCCAGCTTCCTGTTTTCGACAATTTCGGTATCACCAAACAAATCAAGTCGGCATTTGGCAAAACCATATCCTATAAAGGTGGAGCCTATCTGATCATTGAGCACACCGAGGCGCTTCATGTGGTAGACGTAAACAGCGGTAATCGTACGAAAAGCCCCGACGGGCAAGAAAGCAACGCATTGGAGGTCAATCTTGGAGCTGCCGATGAGTTGGCGCGCCAATTACGTCTGAGAGATATGGGTGGTATTATTGTGGTAGATTTCATTGACATGAACAATGCAGGAAATCGCCAGAAACTCTACGAACGAATGATCGTTAACATGCAGAAAGACCGGGCAAGGCACAATATTCTGCCACTCAGCAAATTCGGGCTGATGCAGATCACCCGTCAACGCGTACGTCCAACCATGGACATAAATACGGCGGAGACATGCCCTACATGTTACGGCAAAGGCAAAATCAACGCGTCTTTTCTATTCACAGACACGTTGGAGAGTAAAATCGACTATCTGGTCAACAAATTGAAGGTAAAGAAATTCTCACTCCACATCCATCCGTACGCAGCCGCATTTGTTAAGAAAGGGATCTTCTCTTTGAAATTCAAATGGCGTGTGAAGTACGGAAGTGGTGTCAAGGTCATTCCGAATCAAGCGCTCGCTTTCCTGGAATACAGATTCTATGATTCCCAAGGCGATGAGATTGACATGAAGGAAGAATTGGACGTAAATCAAGTGGGAGAAAAGTAATCCCGCTAAGTAAACGAAATGCTGAACCTCGTTAGTCCGTCGGCATAAGTTCTCAAAGAGAACGTACAACCATGGCGGCTAAGGACTTCGCGAATGAAGATCAAACCGATACCTTGCCCGTTGGGCTTGGTCGAGAAGAAGGGACTGAAGATTTTATCTTCGGTCTCTTTTGTTATTCCCCTTCCGTTATCTTCAATCTCGATAGCCGCAGGCGACAGGGTGCGGATCGTAATTGTTCCGTCTTGCCCGATGCTTTCCGCTGCGTTCTTTATGATGTTCACCAGCGCCTGCTCAAACAAGGAGACGTCCAGGTTCAGTTCCGGAAGGCCTTCCGTTGTCTCGAGGATCAGTTTTATGCGGCGGTCGGCACACATCCCTTCCATGAATCGCTTGCAGGTGAAGGCCAATTCGTTCAGATCGGTTGGGACAGGATGCGGTTCGGGAATCTTCACCACATCGGCAAAGCGGGTGATGAAACGGCTCATGGAGAAGCAGCGTTCGATGCACACCCGCATGACTTCGCGGATGTCTCCCGTGCTGTCGGTTTCCGCCAATGCATCTCCAAGCGTATCCAGCGTCGATGTAATTCCGGCGGTGGTATTGTTGACCTCGTGGGCAATCATCCGGATCACCTTCTCGTACGCTCTCTTTTCCGCCTTGACCACTTCGCCGGTGAGGCTCTCGATCAGGTAGAACGATTGTGGAAAGCCGCTGTTGATGAATGAAGAGTGTGTGCATTTATAGATGTTGGAGTCATTCAGGCGGACAACCTTCGACTCGCCGCGGGCAAGCGTCAGCAGTTCCGTTGCTAAAGGGGCGTTTATGGCAGAGAGTTTCCGGCCGTTGACGTTTGCCGGGTCTACGCCAAGTATTTTCTGCGTCATCGCGTTACATTGGGTCACTTCATCGTCAAGCGAAAGAATCAGCACCCCCATGGGAGAGGCTTCGATCAATAAGTCTAAGAAATGGTTCTGTTCGCGCAGCCGGAGGCGTTCATTCTTTAGCTGTTCCATCATCCGGTTGAAGATATGCACGATATGATCAGCTTCCACCTGTCCCACCTGACCCAGCCGGCTGCTAAAGTCCTGTTCGCGGAGCAATCCCATCCCGTTGCCGATAACCTGGAGCGGCTTCACCACCCTGCGGTAAAAATATACCAAGTAAACCAGCAGGATGAAAGTCAGGCCTTCTATGACGTAGAAAACCCCGGAAGACGAATGAACGACCCCTGCATAAGACAGCAGGCCCATGATAGCCAGCAGAAACAGAGCCAATATGATGAACAATCCCCTTATCCGCATCCTCTTATCCGTTTGTTCTGATGTTATATTTCTCCAACCGGCGGTACAGCGCTGCACGGCTGATGCCCAACGCAGTGGCCACCCGGCTTAAATTGCCCTTATGGCGTTCAAGCGCCTGCACGATCGTTTGGCGTTCGATCTCATCCAGCGTCATACCGCTCAAGTTTGCATGTCCGGCGGCTTTCGCCGCCGGGTTTTCCCTGTGCTGGTATTGCCTTTCAATATCGGCTGCTTCTATGCGGTCTTTGCCGCAGATCAATATGGTGCGTTCAATCAGGTTCTTGAGTTCGCGGATGTTGCCCGGATAGGGCAGGCGGGTGAGGAAACTTATTGCATCGGTCGAAAACCCGGCCGGAGGTAGCCCGTTCGGCCCGGTTAACTTGTCGGCAAAGTGGCGCGCCAGCAGCGGTATGTCTTCCCTGCGTTCGCGCAAGGCCGGCAGGTGGATGGTTATCAGGTTGATGCGGTAGAAGAGGTCTTCGCGGAAGGTGTGTTCGGATACCATCTTAGACAAGTCCGCGTTTGTGGCGCTCACTACGCGGACGTCCGTCTTGCGCGGACGGCTGTCTCCCAGCACTTCAAACGTCTGATCCTGTAAGACCCTCAGCAATTTGACCTGGCAGGACAGGTCAAGGTCGCCGATCTCATCCAGGAAGATCGTTCCTTTATTGGCCAGTTCGAAGCGCCCGACCCGGTCTGCACCGGCATCGGTAAAGGCTCCTTTTTTGTGACCGAACATTTCGCTTTCAAACAGGCTTTGCGAAATCCCGCCCAGGTTTACTTTTACAAAAGGGTGCCTGTCCCGCCGGCTGTTGGCGTGGATCGCCTCGGCGATCAGCTCCTTTCCGGTTCCGCTCTCTCCCGTTATCAGCACGGAGGCGTTGGTCGCGGCAATGCGGGCAACGGTATTCAGCACATCCGTCAACGCTTGCGACCGGCCGATAATATTGCCCCGTTCCAGCGCGCCCGTCGGCTCCTTGGGTGTTTCTTTCGATGCGGCGGTCAGCTCCAGGGCTGTTTCGATACGTTGCAGCAAGGCGGCGTTGTTCCAGGGCTTGGTGATAAAATCGAAGGCCCCGGCCTGCATACCTTGCACGGCCAGCCGGATACTTCCCCATGCCGTCATCAGGATCACCGGGACACCGGGAAGAAAAATCTTCGTCTGCTTGAGCAGCGTCAACCCCTCTTCACCGGAGGTAGAGAGCGTAAAGTTCATATCCATCAGTATCAGTCCGGGGGCTGCCCGGCGCACTACTTCCATGGCTTCTTTGGGTGAAGAAACGGCTTGCGCTTCGTATCCGGCCCGCTTGAGCATAAAGGCTAAGGAGGAACGGATGGAGGAGTCATCGTCTATAATCAGGATCATACCAGTAAAAGAATTTATTTTCTATTTATACCAATCCGAATACATCAGATAGTTATGTGCAATCTTCCGGTTTAGTTCTTTGGATTGTTCCGGATCAACATGCTTGATGAATTTGGCGGGAACTCCCCCCCAGATACTTCCCGGCTCGACAACGGTATTGCTTAGAATTAGGGAGCCGGCGGCAACGATTGCCCCCTGGCCGATAACGGCATGGTCCAGCAGGGTGGATCCCATTCCGATAAGCGCATAATCTTTAATGTGCGCGCCGTGAATTGTAACATTATGCCCTACCGATACGTAGTTACCGATCTCTACGGTCGATTTTTGGTAGAGGGTATGAAGAACGCTGCCGTCCTGAATGTTTACCCCGTTGCCGATACGGATAGCGTTGACGTCGCCTCTCAGTACCGTATTGTACCAAATGCTGCAATCATCGCCCACGACAACGTCTCCAATGATCGTAGCGTTCTCTGCCAGAAAGCAGTTTTCTCCGAATTGAGGGGTAAATCCTCTTACTGACCTGATAAGTGCCATGAATTTTAAAATTTATAGTGTACGGTTATCCGGTTTGGATAGCCTGTTTTATATGACATGATGTATAACAAACGGTTGTCCTGCAAATGTAGATAAAAGAAACTTCTTTTTCTTTCTCCCTGTTTAATAATGAGCCACCCTGCTTTTTTATCTTCCTATTATATATATACGCGCGCGAAAAGTGCTTTGAAAAAAAAATAAGCGTTTTCCCTGCGAGGGAAAGTGCTTTGAAAAAAAAATAAGCATCTTCCCTGCGAGGGAAAGTGCTTTGAAAAAAAAATAAGCATCTTCCCTGCGAGGGAAAGTGCTTTGAAAAAAAAATAAGCGTCTTCCCTGCGAGGGAAAGTGCTTTGAAAAAAAAATAAGCGTTTTCCCTGGGAGGGAAAGTGCTTTGAAAAAAAATAAGCGTTTTCCCTGGGAGGGAAGGTGCTTTGAAAAAAAAATAAGTGTTTTCCCTGCGAGGGAAAGTGCTACGACAAAATCTCAATTCGATTGACGATGTAAAATCCGGTTAAAGATTATCGTTAAACCGGTTCGTTTGTATTTTGAGGGTTGTGAAAAAGGTAAAGGGCAGATACGGAAAATCCCGATAAAGCGCTTCTGAAGCAGCCTTATCGGGATTTCGGATGAAGTATTTTCCGCTGCGCGGCTAATCTTTCACAGTGGCGGTATATCTTTCGTTTAGTCCGTTGACGATTTCCTGGGTAATATTATAAACCGGATCTGCATACAGCAAGTTGTCAAACCCTGTTGTGCTGATGATCAGGCTGTAGCCTTTGGTTTTATTATATTCTTTCAGGAAAGAGTTGATAGAGTCACGCACGATCATGTCGTTTTTGCTTTGTTCTTTAACCATTTCGTCGGCCAAACGGGTTTGTAATGCTTGCAGATCTTGCTGTTTCTTGTTAATGCGGGCATACTCCTGCTGTGCTCTTTCCTGACTGACAAAAGCGTTTGTTTCATATTTACGCTGAAACTCCTGGGCTTCTCTTTCTAAGTCGCGGCTTTTTTGAGTCAGTGTGGCGCGAACGTTTTCTCCTCTCTGTATCATTTCTTCGTTCACATCGTTCCAGAAATTGTATTTCAAGAGTAACGAGTCGAGTTCAACAAAGGCTATCTTTATGTTTGCTGTTCCCTGGGATTCGCTTGCAGCGCCGGTTGGAGCCGATTGGCCGGAATTACCCGTGCATTGCACAAACATAAATATAGCCATGACGGCTACTACTCCGGTTACGAGGTAGTTTGATTTCTTCATAACGTCCATATAGTTTTTTTTAAGTGATTAATTCGAGCTTTTGTTTACCGCCTGTTCCATGGTGTCGATTGTCATGCGGCGGTTTTGCCGGGCTTCCCGGTCTTGTGACTGTACGCATCCGATACCTTTTTCCCTCATGGCTTTACTTCCGCCGATGTGCATGTCGGGAAACTTCCCCCCACGTACGAACAGTATTCTTACTGCCAATAGAATGATGCAAAAAGCAACTATAAATAAGGATGTCAGCAAAGTAATGAGCATTTCTATTATTTTTGTGAATGCAAATATAGACTTTCATACGGATTAAAAAAAGAAATGATATGGAAAAGATTGATTTAAAGCCGACTAACGTATTTCATTATTTTGCTGAAATAAGCAAGATCCCCAGGCCTTCCAAGAAGGAAGAGAAGATCATTGCTTACCTGAAAGCGTTTGGCGAACGGCACAATTTGGAAACCTTAGTGGATGAGGCCGGCAACGTTCTCATAAAAAAACCGGCCACTCCGGGCAAGGAGAATCTGAAAACGGTTGTCTTGCAATCGCATGTGGATATGGTTTGCGAAAAGAACAGCGATGTGCGGCATGATTTCCTCAAAGACCCGATCGAAATTGTCGTCGATGGCGAATGGATGAAGGCGAACGGCACTACGCTTGGCGCCGACAACGGTATCGGCGTGGCTGCCGAGCTGGCCGTTCTGACTGCCGGTGATATAGAGCACGGGCCTGTGGAATGTTTGTTTACGGTTGATGAAGAGACGGGGCTGACCGGCGCTTTTGCTTTGAAACCGGGATTCATGAATGGTGACATCCTGTTGAACTTGGATTCGGAAGACGAAGGGGAGATCTTCATCGGTTGTTCCGGCGGCATGGACTCTGTGGCCGAGTTTACATACAAAGAGGTGGACGTTCCTGCCGGCTACTTCTTTTTCCGCGTCGGCGTAAGGGGATTACGCGGCGGCCATTCCGGTTGCGATATTCATTTGGGGCTGGGCAATGCCAATAAGATATTGAACCGCTTCCTGAGCCGGACGGCAAAGGAGTACGATCTGTATCTTTGCGAAATAGGCGGCGGCCATCTTCGGAATGCTATTCCCCGCGAGGCATATGCGGTGTGTGCTGTTCCTTTTGAGGCCAAAGAATCTATTCGTGTAGATCTGAATATTTTCATTGCCGATATGGGAAATGAGCTTGGCAAGGTTGAGCCGGATATGGAGCTTACAATGGAGTCCGAAACCGCCCGCGCCAAAGCCGTGGACCGGGACACAACGGCCCGTTTGCTGAAAACGCTCTACGCCATTCCTCACGGCGTGTATGCGATGAGTCCCGATATACCGGGATTGGTGGAAACATCGAATAACCTGGCATCCGTCAAGATGAAAGAAGGGAATGTGATACGGATTGAAACCAGCCAGCGCAGCTCTGTCCTCTCGTCCCGCGACGATATGGCGAACACGGTTCGTGCGGCGATGGAGCTGGGTGGGGCGAAGGTGTCTTTCGGGAACGGTTATCCGGGCTGGAAACCCGATCCGGATTCGGAGATCCTGAAAATCGCCGTGGCTTCTTATAAGAAACTGTTCGGGACGGATGCAAAGATAAAGGCTATTCATGCCGGTCTGGAATGTGGGCTGTTCCTTGAGAAATATCCCTCGCTGGATATGATCTCTTTCGGGCCGACACTGCAAGGCGTACATTCACCGGATGAAAGAATGTTTATTCCTACCGTGGATAAGTTCTGGAGGCATTTGCTGGATATATTGGCCAATATCCCGCAAAAGAATAAATGATGATCAGGTTAAACGGCCTTTTGCTTTTCTGGCTGTTTGTCTTGCCTCTTTCTGCCCGGGAGAAAGAAACGTTCCGCGTTATGTTCTGGAATGTGGAGAATCTGTTCGACACGGAGCCGGACTCGCTCAAGCAGGATAAAGAATTTACTCCGGCTTCCACGCGCGGCTGGAACATCAGGCGCTATAAAAAGAAAATGGCGGACGTCTCCCGTGTTATCACTGCCGTGGGAGAGTGGGAGCCTCCGGCTTTGGTCGGGTTGTGCGAAGTGGAGAACGACAGGGTATTGCATTATCTCACCCGTTATTCTCCGTTGAAGTTGCACGGATACCGGTATGTGATGACGGAATCCCAAGATCTGCGCGGCATTGATGTTGCTCTCCTGTATCAGAGGGATAAGTTCAAATTGATCGGCTATAATTGTCTGCGTCAGGATCTGGGGGTTGGCGAACGTCCCACAAGAGACATCCTCCATGTCACCGGATTGGCGCCAACCAAGGATACCCTTGATGTTCTGGTGGTGCACTTCCCGTCCCGCTTCGGCGGCGAGCGGGAGAGTGAATGGAAGCGGTTGTCGGTTGCCCGGCTGTTGAGAAGCGCCGTCGATTCTTTGATTGCGGCGCGCCGGGAAGCCCGGATTATCATCATGGGTGATTTCAATGATTTTCCGGAAAACCGTTCCATCAAAAAAGTCCTGGGGGTTAAACGTTTGGAAAAGCCTTTCGATGACGATGCCTTATATCACTTGTTCGCGCACAAAACGGCGAAGGTCGGAGACGGTTACGGTTCTTATAAATATCAGGGTGAATGGGGGATATTCGACCACCTGATCGTATCGGGTAAGCTATTGGATCCAAGTGCTCGCTTTCATACCGGCGAGCGTCATGCCGGCATCGTTCGTCTTCCTTTTCTGCTTGTTAAAGATGAAAGGTTCGGCGGTTTACAACCGTTCCGTACGTATAACGGCATGAAATACCAGGGTGGTTACAGCGACCATCTTCCCGTGCGGGTCGATTTTGAATTATCCTTTGATTAGTTTGCGGGTTTATCTACCAAAGTTCCAACCCAAATTCGTCTCTGAGTTGCAGCAGGGCTTCGTTTTTCTGCGCCATCGCCTGAAACCGTTCTACTTTTCCTGCCGGCATCTTCTTTTCCGTTGGTGCGCTGATGCGCATCGCCATCTTTATCTGCCGGTTGCCGAGTTGCTTCCTTAGATGTGATTCTATGTTTGGCTGGAGCGGCGCAAATTCTTTGAGAACATATTCATTGTCGAGCACAACTTCAAAAGTGGCGTTATCCGACAGTTTTATGCGCATGTTCTGCATACGCATGGCCGTTGATCTATGTTCTTGGGGAAGCTGGGCCGCAAATTCCTGCCAATAGGTGTTCAGTTGGCCTTCATCAATGGGAAGATCCTGTTTTTCTTCTTCGGCTTGCGGTTGTTGTGGCGTTTCGGAAGCTGCCGCCGGGTTTTGTTTGGCTTGCTCCTGTTCCATGATCTTCCGCGCGGAAGTAGAGATCGCTTCCGGCGATACTGTCGGTACAACTGTTGTTCCGGCGCTGGAGTTGGTAAGTTGGGCGATGAAATCGGGTGGTGTGGCAACTGTTGCACGCGCCGCGGGCTGAGGCGCAGCAGGGGCAGCTTGCAACGGCTGGGTTGTTGCGGGTTGCTTAGCTATGGGTTTTATGGTCTGTTTAGGGTCAAGCCCATGGCCGGCGTCATTCTCGTCAATGGTGAGTTGTGCGGCCTGTATCAGGGTCAGTTCGACTAATAGCCGTTTGTTCCGGCTGTCGCGGTAATTCATGTCGCAGTCGTTGCACAGTTTCATCGCGCGATACAGGAATTGCGGCTTGCATTTCTGCGCCTGTTCCTGATAGCGTTGGCGGATGCTTGCGCCCACTTCGAGTAATACCAGCGTAGACGCATCCCGGGCGACAAGCAGGTCGCGGAAGTGCGACGACAGTCCGGTGACGAAATGGTTGCCGTCGAACCCGTGATTCAGCACGTCGTTGAATAGCAGCAGGGCTTCGGACACGTTGTTTTCAAGGAAACAGTCCGTCAGACGGAAATAATATTCGTAATCCAGTACGTTCAGGTTCTCGATCGCGCTTTTGTAGGTGATATTTCCCTGGGTGAAGTTGACGACCTGGTCGAAGATGGACAAGGCGTCGCGCATACCGCCGTCTGCCTTCAGTGCAATGATGTTCAGCGCTTCCGGCTCGGCGGTTACGTTTTCTTTCGTTGCTACATAAGACAGATGCTCTACGGTGTCTTCGATGTTGATCCGGTTGAAGTCATAGATCTGGCAGCGCGACAGGATCGTGGGCAGTATCTTGTGCTTCTCGGTGGTTGCCAGGATAAATATGACATGTTTGGGCGGCTCTTCCAGCGTTTTCAGGAAAGCGTTGAAGGCCGATGGTGTGAGCATGTGTACCTCGTCGATGATATATACTTTATATCTTCCGATCTGCGGCGGGATGCGCACCTGTTCTCCAAGCTGGCGGATGTCGTCCACCGAATTGTTCGATGCCGCATCAAGCTCGTGGATGTTGTACGAACGTTGCTCGTTGAAGGCCACACACGATTCGCACCCGTTGCAGGCTTCCCCTTCCGGAGTGAGGCTCATGCAGTTGATCGTTTTGGCAAAGATACGTGCACAGGTTGTTTTACCTACGCCCCGCGGCCCGCAGAAGAGATAGGCATGTGCCAGTTTCTGCGTTGCGATAGCGTTTTTCAGGGTTGTAGTAAGTGCCTTTTGCCCCACGACCGAATCGAATGTCGACGGGCGGTATTTACGGGCAGATACAATATAGTTTTCCATAAAAAATACGAAAGGGAATTTTATTTCCAGCAAAAATAGCTATTATTTTCCAAGAACGGTAAACGGGAAGCTCCTATAACTTCGCCAATTCCTTATATAGCCGCTGTACAGGCAAACCCATGACGTTGTAATAAATTTGTTGAAAAATATTATAATGCTAATAATTTAATATACAGCAAATTACAAAGTGATTTTATGCAAATTAAATAATCTCGTAAAACTATTGTAAAACAATAGTGCTTTTTGAGGAATATTTTTAACTGCTTTTTCTTTCCATACCTACAATATGCTTGCAAATGTTTAACATCTCGCTGATTTACATCTAATCTATTCATATATTTGATTAAGATTCCTCCATTTTAAAACGTTTTCCGCAGCTTGGACAAATAATGGTGGCTTTATCTTCATCTTCCGAGTTTTCATATAATTTGCTAATCGGAACGTTGATGGCGTTAGCTATATCCGATAGTGTATTTATAGTTGGATTTCCTTTTTCTATAATACCATGCAAAGATTGCTTAGACTTTCCTATTTTATCTGCCACCGACTGCACTGTAAATCCGCGCTCTTTTATTACTTCTTTTATTCTCAACTTCATTATTACTCCTTTTTGCACAAAGATATCTTTTCATAATTTAAAGTCAATCTATATATTTACTAATAATAGTTAAAATCGACTTTGTTGCAACGGAACAATAGATCTTAGTTTATCAATCTCTATAGTTAGTTTTTTATCCTATTTCTGTAAGAATGAGACATACCCATCCTAGCAAACTTATTCAATAACAAACATTTTAGCTTTACTTCAGTCGTTTGATTTTCTATTACCAGGGCATCCGGCTTTCCTCCGAAAATTGCTTTGTACATAGAGATAACCACCCTGTTTAAACTTCGTTGATGATAGCTATGCTCCTGTTTCACCCAGATTTATGACAAGGTAGTGGATGAAAAGAAAAAAGAGACTGTAAATAAACAGAATGGGATATTTGATTAATAATCAACCTTACTATTACCAAGAATCAATAACTTTATACATTACATTCGTTTTGTAGAATGTTTGTATTTTATGTTTTAATCAGGCTCTGCTGTGAAGTAGGGCTTGATTTTATTTATAAAATTACTACTAATAAAAAAGTCCACTCGGCGTGGGGTGAGCTTTTTCCCTTTTTTATAGTGCAGTATGCCGGGACTACACCGGCACGAGCACTGCTATTTAACGATTGCGATTTTATAATATCTTGAA
>JAITSN010000105.1 GCA_031287715.1 Mediterranea sp. (in: CFB group bacteria) | reverse complement strand
GTTAAGTTTATAACAGGTTAGCGAGCTGTGCTATTACGTAAACGATGATCATAATGATTGAAAGCGATAGAACTAAAATGCCACAAATCAGTATGATCTTAGTACGCAGCGAACGTTTTTCGATAATTGTAATTTCTGTTGGTTGCGGCTTTTGGTTTTCTTCTTCAGCCTCTTTTGTTTCGTTGATAAATTCGATAGCATGGATCAGATTGGCATCATTCTCATTTATTAATGGGTTATGTTTTGCGAATTTGACTAAGTCTGCGGTTTGAAAAAGTGATTTCAGTTCGTTGAGTTCATCTTTCTTTTTCGTCTCCATAAGTTTATCAATAATTTCGGATGATGTCATTTCCAGAGCATTGAATCCGAACCGGTTTTTGATGTATGTACGGATAATATCCGTAAGTTCGGTGTAGTATTCCTTGGGTTGGTTGTTCTGCCAGGACTTTTCTTCTTTCACTTTTTCTATGTGTTGCATAGCTAGGATATGGGGGGGAAGTTTAGGGTCAACTTTCACTCTCCGTATAATCGGTTTGTTGTCGCGTATGCGGATAATGAGGTAAACCAGCAGCGCCAATAACGGAATACTCAGAAGTGATAACCCTATTATTCCTCTCCAGTCTTCCCAGGCAAAAGGCACGCTCATGATTGTCTTTTGTCCAAAAAAGTGGTCCGGATTTAACGTATCGACTGGGATTGAGTATACTTTTAATGCAAGCGCTTTTGATTTATACTCCTTATTATTTACCCTTACGGATAAAGGAGGTAAATAATATAAAGCGGAGTCGAATGAAGTGATTGTATATTCCTGAGTAAGGAGTAAGCGTTGCCTGTCGTTCAGATATTGCGTATCTATTTTTGAGGTTTCGACAATTTCCACTCCCCTGACCAATGTGTCCGTCAAATGAGGAAAGGATGCGTTTTGTTTACTGTCCATCGCAACTTGCAGTTGAATCTTAGCTTGTTCGCCGATTAGTATCTGCGAAGAGTCTATTTTTGCTTCTACAGTTACAATTTGTGCAGTGGTTCTATTTGTGGTAAATAATAGCAGTAATATCAAAAATATAGTCCTGTTCATTTTCGTTAGTTTCGTTTAGCAAACAGATTCAGTAACGCTTTAACATAATCCTGGTCGGTACGTACAGAAACCGAATCGACATTACTTTTTGTAAATACGTCATTCAGTTCTGCTTGTTTGTTTGCCCACCAGTTCCGGTGCGTATTGCGCACGGCCGCAGAAGAAGTGTCAACCCATTGTTCGTGGCCGGTTTCTGCATCTTTTATCTTCATTAGCCCGACGGAAGGAAGTTCGGCCACCCGTTTATCATATACCTGTATAGCAACGACATCATGCTTTCTGTTTGCAATAGTCAGTGCATCTTTGAAGTTGTCCCGGTCTATAAAGTCCGAGAGGATGAATGCGGTGCACTGCCTTTTCATGACGTTTGTCAGGTATTCAAGGGCGACTTTTACGTTTGTCCTGCGGCTTTCCGCTGTAAAATCAATCAATTCGCGGATGATGTACAGGATATGCTTCCGGCCTTTCTTGGGTGGGATAAACTTTTCTATCCGGTCCGAAAAGAAGATAACTCCTGTTTTATCGTTGTTCCGGATGGCAGAAAAGGCCAGCGTTGCGGCTATTTCCGTGGCCATATCTTTCTTGAATTGCTTGATCGTACCGAATTCCAAACTTCCGGAAACGTCTACCATTAACATTACGGTCAATTCCCGTTCTTCTTCAAAGACTTTGATGTATGGCTTGTTGAAGCGGGCTGTAACATTCCAGTCAATGTCGCGGATGTCATCGCCATATTGGTATTCGCGCACTTCGGAAAAAGCCATCCCCCTCCCCTTGAAAGCGCTGTGGTATTGTCCTGCAAATATGTTGTCGGACAATCCGCGGGTTTTGATTTCGATGCGACGTACTTTCTTTAGTATTTCTGCTGCTTCCATATCGTTTTTGCTAAAGAATGGATAATGAATAAACGATTAAGGCACCTCAACTTTATTCAATATCTTGCTTACGATTTCATCGGAAGTCATATTGCTTGCTTCGGCTTCATAGGTCAATCCGATACGGTGGCGTAAAACATCGTGCGCTATTGCCCTGACGTCTTCGGGGATAACATAACCGCGGCGTTTTATAAATGCGTACGTACGGGCTGCCAGCGCCAGGTTTATGGATGCACGGGGAGAGCCGCCGAATCCGATCATTTCTTTCAGTTCCTTTAAACCGTATTGGTCCGGGTATCGTGTAGCGAATACGATGTCTACAATGTAGCGTTCTATTTTTTCGTCTATATACACCTGGCGTACGATTTTCCTTGCTTCAAGGATTTCTTCCGCTTTCAGGATTGGTTTTACGTTAAATGATTCGCCGCTTATGTTTTGGCGGATGATTGCTTTTTCTTCTTCGTGCTTTGGATAGTCAATCACAACTTTAAGCATAAAACGGTCAACCTGGGCTTCCGGCAGAGGGTAGGTGCCTTCCTGTTCGATGGGGTTTTGTGTAGCCAGGACTAAGAACGGTTCGGGCAGTTTGAATGTTTCCTTGCCGATCGTAACCTGGCGTTCCTGCATGGCCTCAAGCAGTGCGCTTTGCACCTTAGCCGGTGCGCGGTTGATTTCGTCCGCCAGCACGAAATTGGCAAATACAGGGCCTTTTTTCACTTGGAAGGCTTCGTCTTTCTGGCTATACACCATGGTGCCGATGACGTCGGCCGGAAGCAAGTCCGGGGTGAATTGAACACGGCTGTACTTTGCATCGATCAGTGACGCCAAGGTTTTGATAGCCAAAGTCTTTGCCAGACCCGGCACCCCTTCGAGAAGTACATGCCCGTCGGATAACAGTCCGATCAATAGGGATTCAACCAAATGTTTCTGACCAACAATAACCTGGTCCATCCCCTTTGTAAGATTGATAACGAAAGCACTTTGGCTTTCAATTCGCTCATTTAGTTCGCGGATATCAATTGATTCAGCCATAATATAAATACTGTTTTAGTCTATTAATGTAATAAAGTAAAAAAATGATTCCAAAAATACAGCTTATAATTAACCGCAGCAACTAAAAAATCATTAAAAAAGTATGCTAGACGTTTATTACAACAAAACCCGTGGCAGTAGCGCTCTTTTGGCGACTCTGCAGAAACGCTTGACGCTTGGATTTCGTCCAGGCGCCGGCCCGAAACGGGGATTCATTCCGCCGGTATTACCCTTGGGTGAACGGGCGTACGGGAATGATCCGCCGGAAGCCAACAGCTATCACTTCTCCATAGCCGAACCGTCGAACGACAGCGGCAGCAGATCGGCGGCCCTGTCTATGCGGTAGATCTCCCGCGCACCACAAAGCAGCAGGCGGAAAGAGCGATTGTGACGCGCCTCCGTTTCCAGCATCACCTGCCGGCAAGCGCCGCAAGGCGGGATGGGAGAATCGACGAAGTGGCCACCGGTACGGGCAGCCACCGCCAGCGCCACCACCGGCTGATCGGGATACTGCGAACCGGCATAGAACAAGGCCGTCCGCTCGGCACATAACCCCGACGGATAGGCCACATTCTCCTGGTTGGTGCCCGTGACGACAACACCGTTCGCCAACAGGGCCGCCGCCCCTACGGAGAAGCCCGAATAAGGTGCATAACTGCGCTCTGTCGCCTTTTTGGCTGCCAGAACAAGTTGCCGGTCACCACTGTCCAACTCGCCCAACGAGTAGGTCTTGACAGCTACTGTAATCTCTAACGTTTTCATAGATAAGTCTTTGTACCACAAAGTTAGGAAAGGGATTGGTTATCCCAATTATTTTCCTGACTTTTGTTCGCTCAACCCTAAGGACACCATCACTCTCTAACGAATTATGCAAAGATGAAAACGACGCAACGTAACCATATCTCCACCATCTTCTCCTTATTACTATTGCTCCTCCCTCTGCAGGCAGCCAACGCGCAGAAGGGACGGAACGCGAACTATACCGCTTACATCAACACATACGGCAGCGTGGCCGTCGAACAGATGAAGAAGCACAAGATCCCAGCCAGCATCACCCTGGCACAGGGACTGCTGGAAAGCGGAGCCGGCCGGAGCGAGCTTACCCGCCGGAGCAACAACCACTTCGGCATCAAGTGCGGAAGCACGTGGAAGGGCAAAACGACGCGCCACGACGACGACGCCAGAGACGAATGTTTCCGCGTGTACAAACATGCCGGAGAGTCCTACGAAGACCACTCCCTCTTCCTCCTCCGCGGCACCCGCTACGCCTTTCTGTTCAAGCTGAGCATCACCGACTACAAGGGATGGGCCAGAGGACTTAAACAGGCCGGATACGCCACCGACCCGTCGTATGCCGACCGCCTGATCGGTATCATAGAAGACTATGAACTCTACAAATACGACCGCAAAGGAGGCAAAAGCGCACCGGAAAAACCCGTTCTGCAACACCAGGTATACCTCTTCAACCACCTGACCTACATCATTGCCCGGAACGGCGATACATTCGAGAGCCTGAGCAAGGAAACGGGCCTCAGCCGACGCAAGCTCATCAAGTACAACGACCTGCACAAAGACTACACACTGACCGACGGAGACATTATCTACCTGCGCCGGAAAAACAAGAAGGCCGCCAAAAACTACCTTCAGCACACCATCAAAGACGGCGACTCAATGCACAGCATCTCGCAGATGTACGGCATCCGCCTGAAGAGCCTCTACAAGATGAACCGCAAAGACCCCGACTACATCCCCGAAACAGGCCGGAGCCTCCGGCTCCGTTAGCCGTCCGGCCCCAACAGCGCCTATGCACGCCTGAAACCGCACGGGGTGTCCGCAACCGGACACCCCGTGCGGTTTATACATATCTCTTTTCCTGCCGTTTACCTCCATGGCACAGCCTTTGGGCATACACACCCAAAACGTATGAAGTATGGATAGAGAAATACCCAAAGAAGTCCGCAACAAAGAGCGCAACCGGAAGATCATCCGCTTATCGGCAACCGGAGCCGTGTGTGTGGCAGTCATCAGCTTCCTCATCTCGCTGATGCGCGCCGGAGTACAACGCGAAGACCTGGTACTCTCGACCGTAGACCGGGGGACGATCGAGGTCAGCGCAAGCGCCTCCGGTAGGGTGGCACCCGCGTTCGAGGAGATCATCAACTCACCGATTAACAGCCGCATCGTCGACGTATACCGCAAAGGCGGCGATTCGGTAGACGTAGGAACGCCCATACTGAAGCTCGACCTCCAGAGCACCGAAACAGGATACAACAAACTGCTGGACGAAGAGGAAATGCGCCGCTACCAACTCGAGCAGCTGCGCATCAACAACCAAACAGCGCTGAGCGACCTGTCCATGCAGATCAACGTCGCAGCCATGAAACTGAACCGGATGAAAGTGGAGCTGCGCAACGAACAATACCTAGACAGCCTCGGCGCCGGAACGACCGACAAGGTACGCGAGGTAGAGCTAAAGGTGAACGTCGCCCGCCTGGAGCTGGAACAGATGGAACAGCAATACGCCAATGAGCAGCAAGTGCGGGCCGCCGGCCTGAAGGTCCAGGAGCTTGACTACCGCATCTTCTGTAAATCGCTTGCCGAGATGAGGCGTACGCTGGACGACGCACAGATACGGTCGCCACGCAAAGCCATCCTGACGTACGTGAACAACCAGGTAGGCACGCAAGTGTCGCAGGGAGCGCAAGTGGCCATCATCTCCGACCTAAGCCGCTTCAAGGTAGACGCTGAGATCGCCGACGCGTACGGAGACAGGGTGGCCGCCGGCAACCGCGTCATCGTCAAGATCGGCAGCGATAAGCTGGAAGGCGAGGTATCCGGAGTGACACCCCTGTCCAAAAACGGCGTGATCGCCTTCTCAGTACAGCTCCACAACGACAGCCACCGCCGACTGCGCTCCGGCCTCAAAGTTGACGTCTATGTGATGAACGCCGTGAAGGAAGGCGTCCTTCGCCTGGCGAACGCCTCCTACTACACCGGCCGCGGCGAGTATGAGCTATTCGTGATGAACGGTGAAAAGGAACTCGTGAAGCGCCACGTCCGGCTGGGCGACTCCAACTTCGAGTACGTGGAAGCAATAACCGGCCTGCAACAGGGAGACAAGGTGGTCGTCTCGGACATGTCGCCCTACAAAGGCAAGGATAAGCTGAAAGTAAAATAACCCCTCATAAGCATATACCCTATGATTAACGTTTATTTTAGACAAGCACTGCAAATGATCGGGCAGAACAAGCTGTACAGCGTCGTCCACATTGCCGGCACGGGGCTGGCCATAGCCATGACCATGGTGGTCGCCATCATCTACTATATAAAGGTGGCGCCGGTGTATCCGGAGCACAACAGGAGCCGCACGCTGATCGCCCGAAGCCTTAACGTCAGCCACCTGAAGGTAAACTCCCGCTCCAGCTCCATGTTCTCCTACGACTTCGTGAAAGAGCATTTCTACACCATGCGCTCACCCGAGGCCGTCTCAGCCGTCATGGCCATATGGGATAGCCACTCATTTGTAGAGCTGGAGAACGAAAAGGGAATGCTCCCCGTGGCCGTCATGTATACCGACGATGCGTTCTGGAAAGTCTTCGACTTCGACTTCAAGAGCGGCGCACCATTCACCCAAGCCGATTTCCAGTCGGGCATAAAGACCGTGGTTGTCTCCGCCTCCTTAGCCGGCAAGCTATTTGGAACAACAGCGGCCGAAGGGAAACGGATAATGCTGGACGGGAACGACTACAGGATTGCCGGAGTCGTCAAGGACGTATCGCTGGCCACCCCGACAACCTATGCCCAGATCTGGGTGCCGTTCACGGTCATGGACGAAGAACTTACTTCGACATGGGGCGGAGGCATGGGCGGATGGATGATGACATTCTTCCTGGCAAAGTCTGCTTCGGAGACCCGCCTTGTAGAAGAGGAAACCGGTGAAGTCATCCGCAAGCTAAACGCAAGTCAGGATGAGTACACCGTATCATTGGCAGGCCAACCGGAGGTGTACTGGAAGTCACTCTTCCGGCAGCATGGCAATATAGAAACCGACTGGGCCGAAGTGCTTAAAACCTTTGGTACCCTGCTGCTGGCCCTGCTGGTCATCCCCGCCGTCAACCTTGCCGGAATGGTCTCTTCGCGTATGGAAAGGAGGCTCTCCGAGATGGGTGTCCGCAAAGCCTTCGGAGCTTCCCGCAATACCTTGGCAAGGCAGGTGCTGGTCGAGAACTTCCTGCTGACCTGCATCGGAGGACTGCTTGGACTGATCCTGTCGTACATCCTGGTGCTCACCGGTCGGAGCTGGGTGCTGACCCTGTTCGACAGCTGGCCCACCGCACTCCCGGAAGGAGTGGACCTGTCGCTATCCCCTGAAATGCTGTTCAATCCCACTGTATTTATCATCACACTGGGTGTATGCTTTACGCTCAACTATCTCTCGGCGATCATCCCCGCCCATTACGGGTTGAAGAAAAGCATCGTCCACTCCCTGAACACTAATAAATAAACCTATGATCAAGCACATACTAAAGCAAATGTGGAACAAGCGCCGTGCCAATGCATGGATATTCCTGGAACTTGTACTCGTTACATTCTTTATGTGGGGAGTGATCGACCCGGTATACGTTCTGTTGAGCAACCGCGCGATCGACCCGGGCTACCGGATCGACAATGTATTCCGGCTGACGGTCGGGCAGTACCAGTCGGTGCACCGGAAGTATAACAGAGAGCTGGATACCGATTCCATACGGAGGGTCCACTTCTTGCACATGTATGACTTAGTAAGGAACTACCCTGGCGTGGAGTCGGCTGTGGTGACGAACGGGCAGCAGTACCCGCTAAGCAACGCAGCGAGTACGTCAAGCCTGAAGTACGACACCATTCAGGGCTACGCCTTAATTATGAGCTTCTACCGGGAAGGGGAGTTCTTCAAGGTCTTCCGTATGCAGGATGTGAACACCGGCACCGTGCCCGACCACCGCGACCCGGGTGTGAAGGCCATCTACCTCACCCGTGGATTGGAACGGAAGCTTTCCCCGGACAAGGGCTTAACGGAGCAAAACATTCACCAGAACTACGGCTCCGACACGGTATACTCTACCGTAAAAGGGATCATGCCCGGCTTTAAGCGCCTGTCGAACGAACAACCCCTATCCACGCAGTTCATTCCACTGGCGAAGGTCGATGTGGCAAACTTCCCCTGGTCGTCCCAGATCTGCTTTCGCATCCGTGACGGACTGTCCAAGGAGCGCTTTGCCGAACAGTTCCGGCAGGAGATGACCTCCAACCTGGCGGTAGGCAACCTCTACCTCCTGAGCCTGACCGACTTTGAAGCCATCTATAAGCAATCGGAGTTCGAGCATGGCGTAACCAACAAGCTGCGCCTGCAGATCGGCTTAGCCCTGTTCTTCCTCGCCTGTACATTCCTGGGGGTATCCGGAACGTTCTGGCTCCGCAGCGACGCCCGCCGCAGTGAGACCGGGCTGCGTATGGCGCTGGGTGGCAGCCGGAAGAATATCCTGAGGGAGTTCCTTGCCGAGTCGTGGTGCATCACCACCTTAGCGTGGTTGGTGGGAATCTTCTTTGTCCTGCAACGGGTGTATTTCACCGGCTTTGCCGAACCGCCAGAGTCCGCAAACGACGACTACCTCCAGAACCTGTTCGTCCCCCACTTCACCATTGTAAGCATCATTGTGTACATATTGATGCTGTTCATCGCCCTTACCGGTACGTGGATACCGGCCCGTCAAGCCGCATCCGTACAGCCGGCGGTGGCCTTGCATGAAGAATAACCGTTAACGTATCAACCTAATAGTAATATATCAACCTAATAAAAAGAATGAATTATGATCAAACTAAACTCCGTTTCCAAGATCTACCGCACAAGTGAAATCGAAACGATGGCACTTGAGAACGTGAACCTGACCGTAGGGTGTGGTGAATTCCTTTCCATCATGGGACCGTCCGGCTGTGGAAAGTCTACCCTGCTCAACATCATCGGGCTGCTCGATAACCCGACCACCGGTACCATCGAGATCAACGGCACCGATGTCGGCCATATGAAAGACAGCCGCCTGGCCGCCTTCCGCAACGAAACACTGGGCTTCGTGTTCCAGTCGTTCCACCTGATCGGCTCCCTTAACGTGATCGATAACGTAGAGTTGCCCCTGCTGTACCGCGGCACCGGCAGCACCAAGCGCAAACGCCTTGCCCGGGAAATGCTGGAACGGGTAGGGCTGAGCCACCGCATGAAGCATTTCCCGTCGCAGCTCAGTGGCGGACAGTGCCAGCGGGTAGCCATTGCCCGTGCCATCGTAGGTAACCCGCAGATCCTCCTCGCCGACGAACCAACGGGTAACTTGGATTCCCGGATGGGTGCCGAAGTCATGGAGCTTCTCCACCGGCTGAACAAGGAAGACGGGCGCACCATCGTCATGGTGACGCACAACGAAGAACAGGCCCGGCAAACCAGCCGCACCATCCGCTTCTTCGATGGCAGGCAAGTCAAGTAACCCCATCACCCCCACACCTAACGCATCATTATGTATAAACAATACATCAGACAAGCGCTACACCAGCTGAAGGAGAATAAGCTGTTGAGCTTTATCTCCATCGCCGGTACGGCCATGGCCATCGCCATCATCATGGTGATGGTGGTCGCCCAGCGGATCGAGCTGGAAGACTACGCCCCTGAGGTGAACAGGCACCGCACCCTATACGTCAAGTGGATGGCTACCTGCTGGCAGAACAACCCCAACTATATTTCCAGCGGAATGATATCCCTGCACACGGCCAAAGAATGTTTCAAGTCCATGACCACCCCCGAAGCTGTCTGCATCTACTCCCCACCCTACGACAGCTTCCTCGCCTCCGTTCCCGAAGGCGGGTTGATAAAAGTGGACGTGCTGCAATCCGACGAAGCCTTCTGGCAGGTCTTTCAGTTTGCGTTCCTCTCCGGGAAGCCTTACGACAGGGCCGACTGCGAGTCGGGAATAGCAAAGGCGGTAATTGCAGAGAGCGTAGCCCGCAAACTCTATGGCACGACCGACGCCACCGGACGGACCATCAGCCTGAACCATTCGGACTACACCGTTGCCGCCGTTGTCAAAGACATCTCCATACTGGCTTCCACGGCCTACGCCCAAGTGTGGATACCCTACACCACCACCGGTATCATCGAAAACACATGGAATATGACGATGGGGATGATGCGGGTACTGATCCTCGCCCGCTCCGCCGGTGACTTCCCTGCCATCCGCGAAGAGGCCGAACGCCTGCGCCTGAAATACAACGAAGAGCTGGAAGCTGTGGAACTGTCCATGCTCTACCGCGACCAGCCCGACACGCAAGCCACTTACGTGAACCGCAAGTGGTCGAATACCGCCCCCAATATGCAGAAGATCCGCATTGAGTACATCACCGTTATCGTGCTGCTCCTGCTGGTGCCGGCCATCAACCTGTCCGGCATAACGCTGTCACGTATGCGCAAGCGCTACCCCGAGCTGGGAGTACGCCGGTCCTTCGGGGCAAGCCGCAGGGAGCTACTGAAGCAGATCCTCCTTGAAAGCATGATACTGACACTGATAGGCGGCCTTGCCGGACTCCTGCTGGCCTATGGCTCCGTCTTCGCCCTCAACGGCCTGCTGTTCGCCAATTCGTCCAACAGCTACTTCGGAGGGGAAAGCACCCTGTCCACCGCCATGCTGGTAGACCCGGCAGTGTTTGCGATTGCCTTGGCCTTCTGCCTGATCCTGAACCTCCTCAGCGCCGGCGTGCCTGCCTGGAAAGCCTCGAGATTGAATATAGTAACCGCTTTAAACGCATAACGCCCTATGATACGATTCATGCTGAAACAACTCTGGAATGAGAGAAAGACCAACGCCTGGCTATGGGCCGAACTACTGGTGGTGCTTATCGCCCTGTGGATAGTGACCGACTGGAGCTACACCAATATATACATCTACCTGCAACCCAAGGGGTTCAATAGCGAACACACCTACCGGCTGACCTTCAACAAGCTGCCCCCCAAAAGCACGAATTACGTGCCGGCAGGCGGGGAAACGGGAAGCAGCGATAGCGACGATTTCCTGGCTATTGTCGAACGCCTCCGACATCATCCGGACATCGAATACATCAGCTGCTCGGTTAATGCTTCCCCTTACAATGATTCGAACAACCACGAGACCTTCGGGCAGGACTCCGTTTCCGTTAAACGGCTGGTACGGGTGTGCACGCCGGATTTCTTTAACGTCTTCCAATACGCCAACGCCGATGGAACCGGATCCGCCTCGCTGGCGGAAGCCTTTACGGAAAACACCATCATCGTCCCCGTCAACTTCTGGGAAGAACGATACCCTGCGGGGAAGAACCTGTCGGGGCAATCATTCTACCAAAACAACGATACCACCCATGCACTCAGGGTCGCCGCACTGACGCAGCCCGTACGCTACAACGACTTCATGCCCGACTGGAAACATATATACAGTGCCGTCTACATGGGCGAGGATTACATATCCCATATGATAAGCAACTATGGCATGTACCCCGAAGTGTGCATCCGCACCCGCCCCGGAATGCCTGCCGGCTTCACGGAAAGACTGATGAACGACTCACCGCGCAACTACAACGTCGGCAACTGTTACATCCAAAGCATCCTATCGTTCGACAAGATCCGCCACAAAACGCAGCTCGATAGGGTGAACGCCCTGAAGAAGCGCAGCTTCATTATGCTCTTCCTGTTGGTGAACATCTTTTTGGGCATCACCGGTACATTCTGGTACCGTACCCAACAACGCCGGTCGGAGCTGGCGCTGCGCATCGCTTTAGGCTCCTCGCCCTCATCCCTGAGCCTTCTGCTCATCGGCGAGGGACTGCTGCTGCTCGCCTTAGCTGCCATCCCCGCGTTGCCCGTCTGCTACGCCATCGGCAATGCCGATCTGACCGATGTCGCCGAACAAGTGAAATGGGGCATGGCCCGCTTCATCCCCGGAGCCGCCATCACCCTTGCACTGATGGTGCTGATGATTGTGGCGGGTATCTGGTACCCCGCCTGCCAAGCCACGAAGATACAACCGGCCGAAGCGCTGCATGAGGAGTAAATGCTATATCACGAAAAAAAGTGTACTTTTGTCATCTATCGCAGAAGCGATGAAAGCAATACACCCGTGACAAATAAGAAAACCCTTTAAACGATGGAATATACGATAAGAGAAGACGAAGGAAAAGATTTAGTGATGGAGCCGCTAATAGCCTACATTGCCGGCAATAACACGGCAACAAGTATAAAGCCTGTCTATAAAACAGAGGAAACGGCCCTATACAACGGCGATTGCCTGAAGATCATGGCCCGTTTCCCAGACAACTATGTAGATATGATCTTTGCAGACCCTCCGTACAACCTATCCAACGACGGCATAACTTGCCACGCAGGAAAGATGGTAAGCGTGAACAAAGGAAAATGGGATAAGAGCGATGGCTTCGATAGTGATGTCGAGTTTCATGAGAAATGGATAACGGAGTGTCGCAGGATTCTTAAACCCAGCGGAACGATATGGATAAGCGGGACAAGCCATAGCATCTACCAATGCGGCTTCTTATTACAGAAGTTGGGGTTTCACATCCTGAATGACATCGCATGGTTCAAACCGAATGCTGCACCCAACTTAGCCTGCACCACCTTTGCCCATAGCCATGAAACACTTCTTTGGGCAAAGAAAGACAGAAAGGCAAAGCATATCTTCAATTATGACAAAATGAAGAGCGGCGTCTTTAAGGAAGATAAGATGAAGATGCCGGATAAACAGATGCGTAGCGTTTGGAGCATCCCTACTCCTCCGCCCGAAGAAAAAACGTTTGGCAAGCACCCTACACAAAAGCCGTTGGCACTCTTGAAACGGATTGTAGCATCGTCCACTAACGAAGGGTGTTTAATCCTCGACCCGTTCAATGGAGGGGGAACAACCGGCATTGCCGCAAAGATGGTAGGTAAGCGGATGTATATCGGGATAGACCTTGAGAAAGAATACATCGACATGACCGCCAACCGCTTAAAGGCAATTGCACGGCAAGCAAACCTGTTTACGTGATGATAACACGAGTAAATGCCGTCCGGAACCTCGAAAAATATGTTGGACAAAACCTGGCAGAGCTGGCGCATCAGCTTGACATAACAATGTTTACCGGAGGGAAACAAAACAAAGGCTGGAAAGGCCAAACACTTGAGATCTTGGCAGGCTTGTCGAACAACAATAAGCAAGCCCCCAACGGTTTAGGCTTTGAACTGAAATCGGCTGCCTTTTATCAACGAAAAGGTGAATGGGCACCCAAAGAAACGTTTGCAATCACAATGATAAACCCCGGACAGCTGGTAGAAACTTCCTTTTTCAAGAGCCATTGCTGGGAAAAGCTGAAATCCCTTGTCTTCTGTGCCGTATCATGGAACGGAAAGCATAACGGGAAATCGGAACTCCTAAAGATACAGTCGTTCGACTTCCTTGAAGATGATACATTGATAAGAGAGATTGAAGCCGACTACGAGCTTATCCGCGATAAGTGCGCCACACAGGGATTTGGTGCACTGACAGGTAAAGACGGAAAATGGATACAAGCGCGGACAAAAGGCTCCGGCCACGGTTCCACCACCCGTGCCTTCTACGCAAGAAAGATATTGATAAAGGAAATCATACAACTATAAGCTACCGCTGCACCTAAGATCGCTACAGCCGTTTGAACGCCTGCTTGATCACGCTTTCCACCGCTGCCTGCGGGTCTTCTTTCAGGATAGCCGCCACCACTTTCTGCGAAGGTGCTGCAGCGAAGCCCAGCATGGTCAGTGCGGAAACGGCTTCTTCCATCACCACATTGTTACCGCCCGGCGTGGAAGCGGTACTGTCTGCTGCCGCCATAACCGTAAGCACCTTATCTTTCAGCTCTACAATGACACGCTCGGCCGTCTTCTGACCGATACCCTTCACCGTTTTAAGCAGCGTTACGTTACCGGTGCCGATCACCTGGCAAAGCTCTGTCGGACTTAGCGCCGAAAGCATGGTACGCGCCGTATTGCCACCGATACCCGATACGCCGATCAGCAAGAGGAAAAGCTCGCGCTCCTGCTTGTCGGCGAAGCCGTAAAGCACGTGGGCATCCTCACGGATCGCCTCGTGGATGTATAGCTTACAACCGGTTTTCCCCTGTATGGCCGAGTAGGTGTGCAGTGAGATATTCACCGCATACCCGACGCCATTGCAATCTATAACTGCGACAGCCGGACTTAGTTCGGCAAGCTCGCCTTTCACATATTCAATCATAGTCCAAAGATAGGTGATCTTTTTGAATCACACACTATTATGCGGTCAGCTTTCCACCGCTGTCCATAAGGCGACTACAAAAAAGTCCCATTTCATCGACAGTAGTGCAGGTAGATAAACAAAAAAGGCTCCGTCCATACATGGACAGAGCCTTCGAGAGATTCTAAATATTAACCTACTAATTATTAAGATACTACTTAATAAATATTCTTGTATGTTTTGCCTAAGGTGCTTCGGTAGGGTACCGAAGGTGCTTCGACACCGGTATCGAAGGTGCTTCGGTAGTACTACCGAAAGTGTTTCGGCAGGCTTATCGAAGATGCTTCGGTAGTGCTACCGAAAGTGTTTCGGCAAGCTTACCTAAGGTGCTTCGGTAGGCCTACCGAATGTGCTTCGGCAAAAGTGATCTTCTATTTTAGGCATCCGGATCGGTAAAGTCTCCTCCTCCGCCACCGCCACCTGGGGTATCTCCTCCACCACCACCTGGGGTATCTCCTCCTCCGCCACCTGGCTTACTTGCCTGGCCAACGAAGATAGTCTTGACGGTGCTCCGCGGTGTCTTCAGGTGCTTCTTCGACTGACTGTATTGCGTGGTAATGGTCATTTCGTAGGTGCCGTCTGCCAGATCGCTTGGGAGCAGAACCATGACATTAGATGGTTTGTTAAGCACGATAGATTTGCTGTCTACCTTAATAGCCTGGCGGGTGGAGATATTGGTCAGCGTAATACCGACTGATTCGTGACTGCCTTCTACTTTAAGTAATCGTCCGTGAAGGTTATAAGGATACCCTGCTGTGGCGGTGCCGTCCGTAGCGTGGGTTGCCGTATCTTCTCCGTCTGCAATGTACATCGCATCACCTCTTTCGCCGAGGATGTGCACGGAAGTTTCCGTGATGGCGTCACGCAAATCCTTGTCCTGTGTGAAAGAGATGTAGATGCTATTCTTCTCCGGATTCCACGCTCCCTTTTCTATCGTTCCGCGGAATTGAGGTACAGCTCTGAACAGCCCCGTGTTTACAGAGTATCCTCTCAGTACCAGATCCGCTATAACGCGATGGTAAAGCGTTACGGAGTGCCTAATGCTTTCCTCGTGTATCCCAGTGAACTCTTTTATCATTTGTTCAACCACATCATCTAAAGTAAGATTCCCTCCCGACTCTAGCATCAGGATCTTGTCATCTTTGTTGTCGGTAGTAAGCGGGTTGTTTATCAACCAGCCTTTCAGCACTTTTTTCATTGTTTTGCTTTTAATGGTTTATACTATAGAATAAAGAAAGAGAAGCCCTCGCACCAGAACTTCTCGACAAATGTATGAATAAGTTTTGTATCAACAAGAGAACCGGTAAAAAAAATATCCGGTCCTATGTTTTACAATATCTTTGCCACTTAAAGAACAAGTTTATCGCCACCCCGATAACAAATATCCCACTCCCTGTTTAACAGGAAATGGGATATAACTAAGGTAACAAATGGTAAATAGTAAATGGTAAATGGTAAATGACTATGGCGTTTACGCCTTTCGTTTCTTGACGATTTTCCTGAGCCAGAGGTAATAGCCGGTCAGCGGCAGCAGGCCTCCGATGATGGCGGCAAGGAAGGCGAGGATGCGGGTGAACAGGCCACCCCAACTCCCTACATGGAGTGAATAGACCCATCCGCGAATCTTGCCTGAATTGGGCTGGTCGCGGTAGAGGGTGGTTGAGGTGATCTCTCCCGTGGCTTCGTCAAAGGTGTAGCGGTCGGCACTCATCCGGTTGCCAAACCGATTGAAGGAAACAGTGGCAGCGCCTTTCGAGACACCGATGTTCCGGTTGCCCGGGTTTTGGCGGTTTAGATGATCGTATACCGCTTGCCATTGTGCGAATACCATTCTTTTGTCGTCTTTTTTACCGCGCTCGCTGCGCTCGCTCCCCATTTCTTGCGAGGAACGACCACCACGGTTACCCCGCTGACTAATTCCTTCTTGCTGTGATTGACCACCACGCCCGCCGCGCTCACGGGTACCGGTCTGGGCAACATCCACCCCAAACAATCGGTAGAACCCGGTGCGATACCAGGGGAATGACCAGGTCAGCCCTGTCAAGGCCATCAGCAACAGGAAGATAAAGGCATACATGCCGGTGGATACGTGCAGATCGTACAGGAAGCGATGCCGCCCTTTATTCACGGTGACCAATAAGCGGTTCTTCAGTCCTTTTATCGTCTTGGGCACCCAAATAACGGCACCGGTGATCAGGATGACCACGAACAGCAGCGTACTAATACCCACTGCCAGCTTCCCCCAGGAGATGCCACCGCCCGGCCGGACGGTGTCGAATAGCCACCGGTGTGCCCGCAGCATAAGGGCAAAGAAGGCGATGCGTTGATGCCGCCCTTTGATCTGTCCGGTGTATTGGTCTACGTAGATGGCGGCGCGGTGGGGCCTTGACAGCTCGACCCGGTATGCCCTGCGTGGGTTGGACGGGAAGGTGACGCCGGTGATCGTTATGCTGTCGGGCAGCGTTTCCGCCACGGCCGCCAGCAGCCCGTCCACCGGAAGAGCCTTCCCTTCCTTCACTTCATCGACAAAGTATCTATTGCGGTAGCAGACCTCCATGATCTCCGTCTCGAATACCAGCGCAGCGCCTGAAAAGCAGATGATGCTGATGGCGATGCCGAAGGGGAGGGAGAGCCAGAGGTGGAGTTTCTTAAACAGTCTTTTCATCGCGTCACTCCTTGTAGGTCAGCTTGCCGATTCCGGTGATAGAGGTGGCCTGTACCGTGGCGCCTTTGGTGGCGGTGGCGGTGGGGACATCTATATTATATATAGAAGGGTGGCTGTCCGAAGTAGTGGTGACGGCGATGTAAGCCTTCCCATTCTCACAGTACGGATCGTTACCGTACGCGCTGAATACGTCAGCAGCGGGCAGGCCGGTCACGTAGCTAAGCCGCTTGTCTTCCGCCTTATAAATGGCCAGGCCGCTGGACACGATGGTCATGCTCGACACCCCAGGCGTAAGCGGCGTATCGTTCATCCGCAGCAGGAAGTAATCGTCATAGAGGTGCCAGCAGCGCAGGAATGATTTTCCGCCGGCCGCCGCCTCAATATTAAAGTAATAGTCGCTGTCGAAGGTCGATGCACCGGCCTTTATGCGCACCACACCGGCAGGCAACGTTGTCTGCTGATGGGCGTCCGTGGTGGTCTTGGCATAGCTTGGCGAGAACACGTATACGTCGCCATTGCCGGCGGCCCAGACGGTCTGGTAGTATTGCGACCGGTAGCGCCCGCAGGCGTAGCTGATTCGATCGGTGCGGATGAGCTTCGGGTTCAGGAAGCTCTCGTTATCGTAAACAGCTATCCAGACTTCGTTGGGGTGCTGTGTCCCTTGCAGCTCACCCGCCACGTACATGCCGCTGCCGCTGCCGCCGGCGGAAGTCTTGACCAAGTCAGGATAGACGACCTTGTCCGGATGTGCCTTTACGCCATAGACACTCATGCCCATCGGTATGACGGCGGAGTAGATCTTGCCGCCGGCCTCGAGCACCCCGCCAAGCGTTACATACTCGCCGTTGCCTAAATAATTCTCTGCATCGATCTCGGCTCCGGTGTAGTACTCGTTGCCGGTATGGATGTAGGCCAACTGCAACCCTTGAGGCAGGTCGCCATCGGCGTTAGCGTGATCGGCCGACCGGTCCCCCGTTGACACGGTGATCAGGTAATCGCCGTAGGTGCCGTACGTCGTGAAGCGCTTGATGTTGTACTCATTATCCCGCGCAATGACCTTGCCGCCGGCGTCTAACTTATACGACGCACTAACCCCTGCTGCGCCTTGATTATAATTCAGGCGATAGAGGTAACTGTCTTTGCAGAACACCCAATAGGTGCCGACCGGACTGTTCGTCCCCCCTCCCACCGGAACCACGCCCTGGTCGAGCGTTGAAACCGTCAGTAGCGTATTGGCGTTATCGACCACCGCTGCAATCACATAAGCGGACGTGTTGCCCGGCTCATCGTTCTTATCGTTCTTACTGTCGCATGAAGCGATTGTTCCTACTATTAACATAGCCGTAGAAAAGGCCCGGACATAATTCTTTTTCATTCTTTATTCCTTATATATAATTGATATTAATGTATGGTTGATAATTGTCAATTGTCAATTGTTTCCGAAGTAGACCCTCACCTTTCCGTAGAAGGCGCGTCCGGCCTTTTGCAGGCTAAAGTTATCGTATAGCCGCTCGTCGAGTATATTCCTGCACTCGATGGAGAGGTTGTAACGCCCGCCCTTCACGCTATAGCTGAGGCTGATGTTGTGCGCAAGCTGCGCCGGTACCATGTAACCGCCGTCGTTGCCCAAGACCTCGGAGTAGAGTGGAAAGCTGTGCAGGTATGTCATCTCATAGGCGATAACGGCTGTGTTGCCCTTCTTCCGGAGATCATGCAGGTAGAGGGTAGCGTCGGCGTTGGCAAACAGATAGGGGACGTTGGGCATCCGCGCTCCGTAGGTAACGCTTACCTGGTTGGACCCGCCTTCGACCGTCCGCACGTTGTCGCGTACATCGACCTTCGTCAGGCTCCCGCCCGCGCTTACACGGTTGCGGTAGTTATAGTTTGCCGAAAGGGTAAAGCCCTTGGTGGCTACACGGCCGTGGTTCTCATAAGTTGCATAGGTCTTCCCTCCGCTCTGACTGCCGATGCGGCGCTGGATGTAGTCCTTGGTGTTGCGTAGGATTAGTCCGCCTTCGATGAAAACGGCATGGTCGCCGAAGGGCCGTCCGTAGCTCAGGTTGAAGTTATAGTTATCGCTTAGCTCGGGGCGGAGCGTGATCGTGCCCAGCTCCATGTCTTCATCGCCGAAGACTTCTTCGTTGGTCGGCAGGCGGTACGCCCTTTCAAAGGATAGCTTGGCTTGCAAGGGTTTAAGGATGAAATACGTCCCCGCTGCCCCGTAACCCAACGCTCCCATCGTGTCGGCGGCACGGAAGACCTCGCTGCCCGACGTGGACGTCGATAACGGCCCGGCATTGAACAGGTTGTAGTACTTGCCAAAGATGGAGAGGTTCCAGCGCTCGGATGGCGTCAGACGGTAGGCAAGGCCGCTGATGTTCTTCCGCGTCTCCTTGGGGATGGCCGTTGCCGTATTTGACGACGTCGAGCCGGCCGTGGCGGAGTTTTCCCGACGGAAACTGCTCCACACATGGTTGAGCACGATAGCGTGCGCATTGGAAAACCGGTAGTTGGCGGTGAACGTTGCGTTCAGGTTTGCATTCTTGGAGTGTGTATTCTGATAGGACTGCTCTCCGGGCGACGTTATCCGCTGCTTTTCCGCCCGCCAATTGAATCTATAGCTGGCGGTATCGATATGCCGGGTGATGTTCCGGTTATAGTTGGCCGTTAGCGATACGTCAAGCCCTTTGGTGAACAGGCCGCGCTTGCTGTATTCCATGGAGGGCATGACAGAGTAGCCCTTGCGGTGCTTCCCGCCGAAGACGACCTTCTGGATAATACCTGTTTGTATCTCCTTGTAAAAGTGGGCGTAGGTCGCTCCGAAGAGTAGGCGGTCGGCCCATTTCTTGTCTACAATGCCGGCTTTGACAACGATGGCTTCGTTGTGGTAATTGTCGTGGAAGCGCTTCACACGCCGGATGTTCTTGCTGTTGAGGCGCGAGCCGTCCGTATAGTCTGGCCCCAGGAACTCCTCAACGGCAACGTCTATGTGGTAGTCATTGCGGGAGTAGTTCCGAAAGGCATTGACCTGGTAAGTCAGGCCGTTCTTGAATGTCTGCCCGGCGTTCAGGTACACCTTATGCGTGCCGAACGATCCATAGGAGAAGGATGCGTCTACGAACCGTTGCTTTTTGGCCTTGCCGGTTACGACGTTGATCACGCCTCCCAGGGCGTCGGTGCCGAAGCCTACCGGTACCACGCCTTTGTAGACTTCGATGCGTTCGGCGAAGTTGACGGGAATGGTGTTCAGGCCGAACGCCGTTCCAACGCCTTCCTGGGGAACGCCGTCGATAAAGACCTTGATGTGCTTTCCGCCGAAGCCGTCCAAGGTATACCGCATGTCCGACCCTACCCCACCCGACTCGCGCAGCTTAACTCCCGGCGCCTTGGCTAAGGCTCCGGAGAGGTCGAGCGTCGTGTTCTGCAGGCTCTTTGTGTCAATAGCTACCGCGTTATAAGCGGATCGCTTCACCCGCGTTATCCCATCGGCTGACACGACCACTTCGTCAAGCTGCTCCACCTCAGGCGTCACAGGTATATCGAACCGGTTGGCGCGTCCGGCAACGATGCCGATCGATCGCTCGACCGTCTGATAACCCACTGCCGACACAACTAAGGTGTAGTTTCCGGCGGGCGCCCCGAAACCGTATGTGCCGTCGGCAGCCGTCGCCGCTCCGTAGCCGGTTCCCTTCAGGTAGACCGTGGCAAATTCTACTGCTTCTTTTTCACCGGTGGTGACGCTGCCGGTGATCCGGATATAGTCGTGGCGGTGGTGCTGTTGCACCGCTGATGCCTGTATGGAGAAAAGAGTGAGGGCAAGGATAAGCCTTATTTTGAGCATCTTAGGGGTTACTGTTGTCTTCATTGAAACGCTTTCGGTTTGTTTATGTGGTCGCAAAGGTCTGCAAAACAAGACCGGCAGACAATACCCACTTCTGGGGATTTTTCCGGCGTTGCTTACCGATTGGTGGTGAAGGGGATCGATAACTAACAGTAGATGAGGTACCGGTACAAAAAAAGGCCGGGGATCATCCCCGACCTTTTCTTATGGTCTGTTTACGGGCGGTCAATAGCCCAGCTTGTCCAATTCCTTGGCAAGGTCTTCGGACTTCTTCTCCAGCTCGTCCCGGACTGCCCTGACAGCCACCTTATTGGCGGCGTCTGAACTGTACCCCAGGGTGACCATCACCTCGACATTCTTGTTTGGGAGTGTCCGGTATACTTCGACCAGTGGTATCGTCCGACCCAGCGTGGCTGAGATGATACTCTTGCTTGCGGCGACCACCTCGGTAAGGCTGACGGCTTCCTCCTGCCCCATATCGTTATTGGCGGCTCTGGCTTCGATGAGCTGCGACACGTGGCTCATGATCTGCCCTGCCAGGTCGATCTTGGCGGTGTTGGTGGCTTGAAGGGCGGCACCTTGCTGGTTCCCGCCGATGGCCCTCGACGAGGCTATATACCAATAGGGGTTACCGTCGGTGTCGATCTCCACTTGCTTCTGCCAGGCGTTCTCCAGCTGCTTTTCAATGGGTAGCTTGCCCACCGGGGTTTTGAACCCTTCCTTTTCCAGCGCTTTGGCTTCTTTACGGGCTTCTTTGATGGCTTTCTTCTGAAGGTCTTTGTTCAACGTCTTCTCGTACTTCTGGTTGGCGTTAACTTCACTCTTTGTTGCCTTCTGCTGCGCGCCTGCGCTCATCGGCAACAGGATTCCGAATACGGCAATAACACTTGCTAATAACATCTTTCTCATATGGTTTATATTATAAGGATTAATATTCGTCGCTTCCGATCCACCGGGGATCCATGCAAAAGTAAACAATTATTTTTTATTTCGCACCGCTGGTGGCTATTTCTTTCTTTTCCTACCTTTGCGGCACCTTTGTCAAAGGCATCAGTAAACCCATAAAACCGGATACCCACCTATGATCCTATTTAAAGACCTCACCCTGGAGGACAGGCAGACCATTACCAACTATACGATGAACAGCAACCGCAGGAACTGCGACCTGTCCTTCTCCAACCTCTGTAGCTGGAGGTTCCTGTATGATACGCAGTTTGCCGAAGTCGACGGCTTTCTTGTGCTCAAGTTCAAGGCCGGCGAAAGACCGGCGCATATGATGCCCGTCGGCAACGGCGACCTGCGGCGTGTCATCCTGAAACTCGAAGAAAACGCCAGGGAAGCACGGGAGGAGTTCCGGATGCTCGGCATAACACCCGACATGAAGGCAGAGATTGAAGCGGCGCTGCCGGAACGGTTTGCCTTCACGGCCAACAGGGACTATGCCGATTATATCTACCTCCGTACCGACCTGGCCAACCTAACGGGAAAGAAATACCAGTCCAAGCGGAACCATATCAATAAACTCAAGAAGGCGTGCCGCTACGAATACCGGCCGCTTACCGCAGAGTATATCCCTGAGTGCCTGCGCCTTGAGGCTGAATGGTGCCACACCAACCACTGTGAGGAGCAGGAGGGGATGCTGAATGAGTGCCGCGCCATCGTCTACGCGCTGACCCATTTCGACAGCCTTGGATTGACCGGTGGACTGCTTCTTGTGGATGGCAAGGTGATGGCTTTTACTTTCGGTATGCCCATTAATGGGGATACGTTCGGTGTACACGTGGAAAAGGCCCATGCAAGTATCGACGGCGCCTATGCCGCAATCAACTGCGAGTTTGCCGCACGTATACCGGAACAATATACGTACATTAACCGTGAAGAGGACTTGGGCATCGAAGGACTGCGCCAGGCTAAGCTCTCTTACCGGCCGGTCATCCTGCTTGAAAAGAGTGAAGCGTTCGCCCTGTGAAAGAGCTGAAGGAACTGTGGCAACGCTGCTTCGACGACAGTGACGAGTTCGTCGATATGTACTTTCGCCTGTGTTGCAGCCACCGTACGGCCATGTACATCAGAAGCGGGGGCGCGATCGTCTCGTCACTGCAGATGCCCTGCTACACCATGACGTTTGAAGGAACCGGAATACCGGTGGCTTACATAGCTGGGGCGTGTACGCATCCCGGCTTCAGAGGCAGGGGACTGATGGCGCGTCTGTTGGTGGAATCGCTCAACCGGATGGTGCGGGAGAACATCCTCCTAAGCGTTCTGATCCCTGCCGGTTCCGGGTTAGCAGACTATTATGCCAAGGCCGGCTTCGCCTATGCCTTCTTCCGTTCACCGGCAAGGCAAAGCGTGCTGCCGGCAGAGCAAGGCACGTCGGCCGTGGCAGTCGGTGAAGGCGTCCTGCACGTTGAATATACTACTGTCCTTGAGCCGGCCGTCGCTAATTACTTTATAGAAAAGACGCGTTGTCGGCCGAACTACATTCAGCATACCATCGCCGACCTGGAAGCGGTAGTCGCCGACCTGCGCATGAGTGGGGGAAGTGTGAGCGTCGCCCGTAGTGCCGGTCGGATAGTCGGCGTGCTGTTTGCATACCCCGACGGTGGCGTACTGAAGATCACAGAGTGGCTCGCTGATGACGACAGTCTGCGCAACCGCCTGATCGACAGTGCTGCACGCCATTACCGGCAACCGGAAGCGGTATGGTTCGAGCTGCCGGTCCGTTCGGTCGGCGAACAAGCCTTCGGCATGGCGCGTATCATCAATGCGAAAGCCATACTGAGCCTCTATGCCGCCGCCCACCCCAGAGAACAAGCCGCCATCCACCTGACCGACGAACAGCTGGCGCTGAACAACGGGTATTATTACATCAGCAACGGTGCCTGCACATTCATCCCCGAAGCAGCGGAAGGCAAAGATCTTGAGTTGAAAGGCAAGCACTCCAACGTAGCGGAAGGCAAACACCTTGAGCTGAAAGGCAAGCACTCCAACGTAGCGGAAGGCAAACATCTTGAGCTGACCACGCACGAACTCAGCGTTATGATCTTCGACCGCATCCGGCCATACATGAGCTTGATGCTGGAGTGAGCGGCCGCTCCCCCCTACCCTTTCAGCGCCGTCAACGACAGCTACGGCAAGGCATACGCCTTGCCTGCACACTGCATCGGGGAATAAAGCAAAAGTTTTGTGGAAGCGTCATCCGCGGTGCGGATGACGCAAGAGAGGTTTTCAGGCAGCTGCCGTTACTTCAACAGATCCAGCGCCTTGAAGCATTTAACCAGCTTTCCTATAGCGTGGTCGATTTGTTCTATGGAATGTGTGGCCATGAGGGAAAAGCGGATCAGGGTATCTTCCGGGGAACAAGCCGGTGGGACTACCGGATTGACGAACACGCCTTCGTCGAAGAGCATCCGCGTCACCAGAAACGTCTTCTCCATATCCCTCACATACAACGGAACGATGGGCGTAGCGGTGTGGCCGATCTCGAACCCCAGCTCGCGGAAGTTCTTCAAGGCATAGTTCGTATTGTCCCAAAGCTGCCGGATGCGTTCCGGTTCATTCTTCATGATCTGCAGGGCCGCTCTGGCAGCAGCAGTTGCTCCGGGAGTATTACTTGCACTGAAGATGTACGAACGTGACGTATGGCGAAGGTAGTTGATTACGGTTTCGTCGGCCGCGATAAAGCCTCCGATAGACGCCAAAGACTTACTGAATGTGCCCATGATCAGATCCACATCCTTGCCCAGCCCGAAGTGATCACATGCACCACGCCCCTGATGCCCGAGCACGCCTATGCTATGGGCTTCATCTACCATGATAGACGCGTTATACTGCTTAGCCAAACGAACGATCCCGGGCAAGTCGGCGATGTCGCCCTCCATGCTGAATACGCCATCCACTATAATCAGCTTTATCGATTCGGGCTTGCATTTCTGCAACTCCTTCTCGAGTGAAGCCATATCGTTATGCTTGAATTTCAATGCGGTAGAGAAAGAAAGACGGCGGCCCTCAACAATAGAAGCATGGTCAAGCTCATCGCAGATAATATAGTCTCCACGGCCGGTAATGCAGGATACAACGCCCAAGTTCACCTGGAATCCTGTAGAAAAGACAATGGCATCTGCCTTGCCGACAAATTCCGCAAGTTCCTTTTCCAGTTCCAAATGAAGGTCGAGCGTTCCGTTCAAGAACCGCGATCCGGCGCAACCCGTACCATACTTGCGGGTCGCTTCTATAGCAGCTTCAATAACTTTGGGGTGGTTTGTCAGGCCAAGGTAAGAGTTAGATCCGAACATCAGTACTTTTCTACCGCTCATTATCACCTCTGTGTGCTGTTCGCTCTCGATACAACGGAAGTACGGATATACACCTTTTGCTTTTACCCTTTGGGGAAGGTCATAACTGGCCAGTTTTTCTTGCAATAATCCCATGAATTGTAATTTAAAATATGTTCACTCACTCGTTTTACTTATTAAAGTATAACCTTGATAAACCTATTGATTTAGGGTTTAATAAAATCGGGGCAAATATAATAAAAGAACCGGTTGGATGCCTATTATTCGTCCATAAAAAGTTCGCTTCCCGTTTTTAGCTGACAGGTAGACAGACATTTGAGATATTTACACTATTTTTGTCTACCTGGAAATGATAGATAGACTAATTTATGAGCGTACAGAAGAAAAGAAAAATCGTTTTTATTATAAATCCGATTTCCGGTACCCAAGATAAAGATTCTGTGATCCGCCAAATAGAGGAGGGAATAGACAAAGACCGTATAGACTGGGAGATCCGGTATACCGAAGAAGCGGGCCATGCAGTAGAAATTGCCGCCAAAGCAGCCAAGGCGGGAGTGGATATTGTTGTTGCCGTCGGGGGAGACGGTACGGTCAATGAAGTCGGGCGTTCGCTTGCAGAAACAAATACAGCTTTGGGGATCCTGCCGCTCGGCTCGGGAAACGGATTGGCGCGGCACCTGCAAATCCCGATGGATACACGGAAGGCTATTGGAGTGATCAACGAAGGGCTGATAGAGCAGGTAGACTACGGGAAGATTAACGGAATCCCGTTCTTTTGTATCTGCGGCGTAGGATTCGATGCGTTCATCAGCCTGAAGTTTGCCGAAGCCGGCAAGCGCGGAATGTTGACCTATTTAGAGAAGACCTTGCAGGAAAGCCTGAACTACCGGCCGGAAACGTATGAGCTGGAAACGGAAGACGGAAAGGTAAAGCACAAAGCCTTCCTGATTGCCTGCGGAAATGCTTCACAATACGGAAACAACGCCTATATCACTCCCAAAGCAACAATTACCGATGGACTGCTGGATGTGACGATCCTTGAGCCGTTCACGGTTCTGGACATCCCTTCGCTGGCTTTCCAGCTGTTCAATAAGACGATTGATTATAACAGCCATATAAAAACCTTCAAGTGCAAGAACCTTCATATCCGCCGCACCGAAGCGGGAGTTGTTCATTTTGACGGCGACCCGATGATCACAGGTACGGATATACATATAGAACTGATCGGCAAGAAACTGAATATGGTGGTTCCGCCCGGGAAAGAGAAATACGCGACGGGTATGCTTTCGACTGCCGTCGACTTCTTTAGCGGTATAAGAATGATCAATGATGCAATCGTCGATGATATTGTCCGGAAAAACAAGTCGCTGATTAAAAAGCTGAAGAAGAAAGAATGAAGCGGCAACGCGCCCGCTCAAAAATATCATGTAAATTTGTTCCGTTTCAAACTAAATATATAATATATGTATAGAACACATACGTGTGGAGAACTTCGTGTCTCCGATATAAATAAACAGGCAACCCTTGCCGGATGGGTACAACGCTCCCGTAAAATGGGGGGGATGACTTTTATCGACTTGCGCGACCGTTATGGTATAACCCAGCTGGTCTTTAACGAAGCGGTCAATGCCGCTCTGTGCGAAGAAGCCAATAAGCTGGGGCGCGAGTATGTCATTCAGGTAACGGGAGTGGTGAGCGAACGGTCTAATAAGAACCCGAACATACCGACCGGCGATGTAGAGATCACCGTATCCGGACTGAAAGTACTGAATGTGTCTGCCACTCCTCCGTTCACCATTGAAGACAATACCGATGGCGGCGACGACATCCGCATGAAGTACCGCTACCTGGATTTACGCCGCAATCCGGTTCGCGCGAACCTGGAACTGCGTCATAAAATGACGATTGAAGTGCGCAGCTACCTCGACAAGCTGGGGTTCCTCGAAGTGGAAACGCCGGTGCTGGTAGGCTCTACCCCCGAAGGAGCGCGCGACTTTGTGGTGCCTTCACGTATGAATCCGGGACAGTTCTATGCACTGCCGCAGTCGCCCCAAACGCTGAAACAGTTGCTGATGGTATCGGGTTTCGACCGCTACTTCCAGATCGTAAAGTGCTTCCGCGACGAAGACTTGCGTGCCGACCGCCAACCGGAATTCACCCAAATCGACTGTGAGATGAGCTTCGTAGAGCAAGAAGACATACTGAACGTCTTTGAAGGGCTGTCCAAGCACCTGTTCAAATCTATTTTGGGAATTGAACTGACGGAGACTTTCCAGCGTATGCCGTGGCACGACGCGATGAAATACTATGGTAGCGATAAGCCGGATACACGCTTCGGGATGAGGTTTGTCGAACTGATGGATATTATGAAAGGCCACGGCTTTAGCGTGTTCGACGATGCGGCATACATAGGCGGCATCTGCGCCGAAGGCGCGGCAACGTATACCCGTAAACAGCTGGATGCGTTGACCGACTTCGTAAAGAGGCCGCAAATCGGCGCAAAAGGAATGGTATATGCCCGTGTGGAAGCCGACGGAAGTGTAAAATCGAGCGTAGATAAATTCTATTCGCAGGAAGTACTGCAACAGATGAAGGCTGCCTTCGATGCAAAACCAGACGACCTGATTCTGATTCTGTCCGGCGATGATGTGATGAAGACCCGCAAGCAACTCAGCGAACTTCGTCTGGAAGTTGCCGGCCGGTTAGGCTTGCGCGACAAAAGCAAATTCTCCTGCCTGTGGGTGGTTGACTTCCCGCTTGTTGAATGGGACGAAGAACAGACGCGCTTCATGGCCATGCACCATCCGTTTACGTCACCCAAGCCGGAAGATATTCACTTGCTGGATACCGACCCTGGCGCCGTTCGTGCCAATGCTTACGACATGGTCATCAACGGCGTTGAAATAGGAGGAGGATCAATCCGTATTTTCGACAGCGCACTCCAGGGCAGAATGTTCGAGCTGCTCGGCTTTACTCCGGAACGCGCGCAAGAGCAATTCGGTTTCCTGATGAACGCGTTTAAATATGGCGCGCCCCCTCATGGCGGACTGGCTTATGGCCTTGACCGTTTTGTTTCATTGTTTGCCGGACTGGATTCTATTCGCGACTGTATTGCATTCCCCAAAAACAATTCGGGCCGCGACGTGATGCTCGATGCTCCTGCAGCGCTTGAACAATCGCAGCTGGATGAGCTGAACCTGGTTGTTCGCAGCCATAGCGAAGCATAAGTACGGTAGTCCATGGTTGATTTCTCAACAATAATCTGGTTATTCCCAATTATATTCATGCTTCATGAGTTTGAAGAAATTATCTTTTTCAAGCCGTGGATAAGAAAGAATAGCGCCTATTTATCGAAACGGCTTCCCAAACCGGCAAAACGTTTCTTGCTTCGTATGGAGAGCTTGTCGGTTTCTGCATTTACGGTTGCGGTTGGCGAAGAGTTTATTTTATTGAGTATCATTACGACAACCTCGGTGCTGTTTGATAGCTACCTGCTATGGTTCGGGGTATTCATGGGGTTTTCCGTTCACATCCTGATACATTTGGCACAATGGCTTATCCTGCGAAAGTATATTCCCGCCATTTACACCACAGTTATTTCACTGATTTATTGCATCTTCTCTTTAAAGTATATCCTGAAAGAAAAACTGTTTGATTGCGATGAAATAATTCTATGGACTTTTGCCGGATTCGGAATAGTTGTTCTCAATTTAATACTGGCGCATAAACTGGCGGAATGGTTTGACAGGCGGCTTCGTTTCCCGGAGAAAAGAACGGGAAACATTTCTTAATTCAGTGAAAACTTCTACATTTGCACCGCAATTAAAAAGAGGTCCAGTAGCTCAGCTGGATAGAGCAACGCCCTTCTAAGGCGTGGGTCAGGGGTTCGAATCCCTTCTGGATCACAGCAGGCAGCCTGTACAGGCTGCCTGCTTTATTATATACGTTTTATTGTATACCAATTAATCCGGAAGGGCCGGTCAAATCCTCTGATAAGGCTTCAAAAAAGATTAAAGCCTCATCAAGAATCTGCCGTAAATAATGGTAGATACGGGCTGCTTAGGGTAAATTTTGGATTGGATAAGAAATTATGGCAACTATCAATTAGTCCGGCCATCAGTCTGCCATTTCTTTTAATCGCTTGAAGTGTTCGATGATTCCTTTGTAGTTTTGAGCGCAACAAGGATCGAATTTGTCCCAGAGGTCGTTCATGATAACGGCACCACCGAATCCGAAGTCTTTTACTTCAAGGATATTTTCGGGGGTGATGCCTCCGAGGGCCATGACTTCGGTATTGATAGTGCCTTTTTTGGCGGCTTCGCGTATTTCTTCGGCAGTGAAGTTGAAGAGTCTTCCGCCATCCGGGTTATTTTCGTACAGGATTTTTAGGAAGAGGTAGTCGTAGAAGTGTTTTTTCTTTGCCACGTCTTCGATGGTGCGGCATGAGCAACTGATGTGTCCTGCATAGTCGTGGGGCTCGCGAGGATTGCGTGAGTTGAGGTGGATGCCCATGAGGTTAAATTCTTTTTTTAGATAGAAATGTTCGTGAGTTACGATGCGTTTATGGTATTTTTCGGGTATTAAAGTCAGCAGCCTTTCCGAATACATGGCTGAAGTTTCCGGCTTTCTGAGGTGTAGTATATCTAACCCTTCCTCGAAGAGGATTGTGATGATTTTATCTTCCTCCACAAAGAATGTGGGATTGGTGATTACAATGAGCTTCATATTTTTAACTTGGTTATATAAGCAAAGTTAACGAAATAGTGTTTTGGGTTTATCATGTTTATTGTGAAATTTTGTTAGCCGGGCTTTTGGGGCGGGTTTCCATACATTCCCCCAATCAACAACATGAGTCCGGTATCCCTACCGGACTCATGCTATCTGATATTTCTATTAATTCTGCCCAAACGTTGGGGTTTAGTTCGCTAACTGCCGGCGTGGTTTATTTTCTGTAATAGGCTAATGCGTCTTTGTCGAATTTGCGAATGAAGTTGATGTGTTTTTCAACTTCTGCCTCGGCGTAGCGGACGTATACTTGCGCGGAGGTGCCAAACAGCTCGCCGTTTGCGGTGGCGTCTTGAAGAAGCAGGTGCCCCATGATTGTGCAGGCGGCCATCTCAACAAGACGGCGGGCGCAGAAGTCGAGCAGCTCCTGGTCTTTTTCTTCGGTGATTTGTTCGACGGCTGCGGCATATTTGCCGGCCATATCTTTCAGGCGGTTTTTCAGTCCTTCCAATTCGGGGGCGACATCCATTGCTTCGTATTCGCATATGCGATTCAGGTATGCTCCTGTGGTTACATAGCGGATGGCTGCCACGACTTGCAGCTGGGTTGTGCCTTCGTAGATCGACGTGATGCGTGCGTCGCGGTAGATGCGTTCACAGGCGTAGTCTTTCATGAAACCGGAGCCGCCGTGGATTTGAATACAGTCATACGCGTTTTGGTTTGCGTATTCGCTGGACATTCCCTTGGACAGTGGCGTGAAGCTGTCTGCCAGCTTGGCGAATGTTTTTTGCTCTTGCTTTTCTTCGGGGGTCAGCTTGCGTTCTTTGGCAATATCATCCAGCGCTTTGTAGATGTCTACAAAACGGGTTGTTTCGTATAGCAGAGCGCGGGAGGCATCCAATTTTGCTTTCATCAGCGAGAGTATTTCGGCAACGGCAGGGAATCCGATGATTGCTTTGCCGAATTGCTTGCGGTCTTTTGCATAGGCCAGAGCTTCATTGCAGGCTGCTTGTGACAGGCCTACCGATTGTGCGGCGATACCCAGGCGGGCGCCGTTCATCAGAGCCATTACATATTTAATAAGCCCGAGCTTGCGGTCGCCGCAAAGTTCGGCTTTTGCGTTCTTGTAAACCAGCTCGCATGTGGGGGATCCTTTGATGCCCATTTTGTTTTCGATGCGGCGAACGGTGACGCCTCCGTTACGTTTGTCGTAAATGAACATGGAGAGGCCGCGGCCGTCGCGCGTGCCTTCTTCGGAGCGGGCCAGCACGAGGTGGATGTCTGCATCGCCGTTGGTGATGAAGCGTTTTACGCCGTTCAGGTACCAGCACCGGTCTTGTTCGTTGTATGTGGCTTTCAGCATAACGGCTTGCAGGTCCGATCCGGCGTCGGGTTCCGTCAAGTCCATAGACATGGTTTCGCCGGCGCATACACGGGTGATGTAGCGTTGTCTTTGGTCTTCGTTTGCAAATTCGTAGATTGTTTCCGCACAGTCTTGAAGCCCCCACAGGTTTTCAAATCCGGCATCGGCGCTGCTTACCATATCGGCGGCCATCATATAGGGTACGTTCGAGAAGTTCAAGCCGCCGTACCGGCGCGGCATTGACATGCCCATGAGGCCGGCTTTGGTTGTGGCTTCTAAGTTTTGCGCCGTCCCCGCAGCGTATGTTGCGCGGCCGTTGGCTACCGTGGGGCCGTCATGGTCTACGTCTTCGGCGTTGGGGGCGATTGTTTCGGCGCAGATCTCTCCAACAATTTCCAGTACCTTGCCGTAGCTGTCTATTGCATCTTCAAAGTCTACCGGGGCATAATCGAATGTATCTTTATCGGCATAGTTGCGCTCTTTAAGCTCAACGATTCTCTTCATCAGCGGATGATTGAGGTAATGCTTTAACTCAGGAGTATCGGTATAATAATTTGCCATTGTTTGGTTATTTGGAGTTTTGTTTATAGAACTTGATCATTTTGGGAACAACTTCTTCGATGGTTCCGTTGATGACGTAATCGGCTATCGTGTTGATCAGGGCGTCGGCATCGTTGTTGATGGAGATGATCATCGAGCTTTCTTGCATACCTGCGATGTGCTGGATTTGCCCCGATATACCACAGGCGATGTAGAGTTTAGGGCGTACGGTCACGCCGGTTTGCCCGATCTGGCGGTCGTGGTCGGCAAAACCGGCGTCGACGGCTGCGCGGCTTGCGCCGACTTCTGCGTTCAGTACCTTGGCCAGGTCGAACAGCAGGTTGAAGTTTTCCCGGGAGCCTACGCCATAGCCTCCTGACACGATGATCGGCGACCCTTTCAGGTTATGCTTGGCTTTTTCTACGTGGCGCTCTATTACTTTTACGATAAAATCCGTATCGGCAACATAGTCTTTCACGTTGTGTTCAACGACTTCTCCTTTATAGTCGGGGGAGGCGATTTCTTTCTTCATCACGCCTTCGCGGACGGTTGCCATTTGCGGACGGTGTTCGGGGTTGATGATCGTTGCCACGATGTTGCCGCCGAATGCCGGACGGATTTGGTAAAGCAGGTTTTTGTAGGTGAGGCCTGCTTTCTTGTCTTCGTGGTCGCCTATTTCCAGTGAAGTGCAGTCGGCTGTCAAACCGCTGTGCAGCGCCGACGATACGCGCGGCCCCAGGTCGCGGCCGATAACGGTAGCTCCCATCAGGCAGATCTGCGGTTGTTCTTCTTTAAACAGTTTAACGAGTACGGATGTATGCGGAAGTGAGGTGTACGGGTAAAGTCCTTTTCCATCGAATACGTGGAGTTTGTCTACTCCGTAGGGAAGTACCTGTTTTTCGATCCCTTTCAGGCCCGTGCCGATGGCAATGGCTTCGAGCCGGCATTCCAGCCGGTTGGCCAGCGCGCGGCCTTTGGTGAGAAGTTCGAGGCTGACGTCGACTACGATGCCTTCTTCTATCTCGCAATATACAAATAAGTTATTCATGCTTTTAACCCTTTCTTTATATAGACTTAGCCAATCGTATGGTTGGCCAGCAGTTCAACAATCAGGTCTTCTACGTCACGGTCGCCGGCGTTGAGCGTTTTGCTTTCCTTGGCTTGGAAAACGATGTTCTGGATGGTTTTCACCTTGGTTGGCGAGCCGGAAAGGCCGCACTGTGCCACGTCTCCGTTTACATCATCCACACTCCATTCCGCCAAGTTCAAGTAATCGTATTTGTCGTAGAGGTTGGTGTAGTCTAAGTTGCCTTGCTGTTTTTCGGTTACGGTCTTGGCATGTTTGTACTTCATGACCCGTTTAGCGTTGCGCGGGCGGCACGGTGCAGCCGATCCGTTCACTGTAACGACGATGGGCAGCGGGGCTTCTACCGTTTCGATGCCGCCGTCGATGTGGCGTTTCACGGTGATGCGTCCGTTTTCTACCTTGAGGATCTCTTCGGTGTAGGTGATTTGCGTCAGTCCCAGCTTTTCTGCTACTTGGGGGCCTACTTGCGCCGTGTCGCCGTCGATCGCCTGCCGTCCGCCGATAATAATATCGAACTTGCCGATCTTCCTGACCGCTGTGGCCAGCGCGTAGGAGGTGGCCAACGTATCGGCACCGGCAAAAGCGCGGTCGGTCAGCAGGTAGCCGTTGTCGGCGCCGCGGTAAAGACCTTCGCGGATAATATCGGCTGCGCGTCCCGGCCCCATGGTCAGCATGGTGATGGTAGAGCCTGGGTGTGCGTCTTTCAACCGGAGGGCTTGTTCGAGGGCGTTCAAGTCTTCGGGATTGAAGATCGCAGGGAGGGCCGCGCGGTTAACCGTTCCGTCGGCCTTCATGGCATCTTTCCCGACGTTTCGCGTGTCGGGAACCTGTTTTGCCAGTACAACAATGTTCAAACTCATGTTTTTGGGTATTTGGTATTCATATTTTGTAGCCCTGTCGGCTACCGGCTTGCAAATATAAACAAACACTTCATTCTTCAAAGCATACGGGTAGAAAAACAGGGCTATTCCGCTCCTATCCGCCGGATCTCAAGAAATGACGTATGCTTGCTGCTGGTTCTTCAACGGATTGGCATACATCAGAAGTAATTTTCCATACAGATAAGGAAGGTCTTTGCAGGGAAGATCGATCTTGTCTAACTGTCCTTGAAGGTAGCGTTCAAAATGTTCTTTCTCTTCTTTGCTATACTGTGATGCAAAGACGGTGTTGCCTTCCAGCAAATCGTGCGCTATGTAGTTGCATGGATACATGCGGTAGTTCCGGTGGATATTTGTGTCGATACATGCGGCGATTTGCTTGTACAGTTCTGTTTTGGGCAAAGAACGGTCCAATTTTGCAAGTTCGCTGTTCAGACAAGGAGCTACCTGGAGATGAACACGGCCCTTATAGCCCATGAGGCCCGTCTCCATATTCTTCAGGTCGTCCTGAACCGTTTTCTTATAGTCTTCAACATCGCGTTTCAGCTGAAATTCCTTGGCTTTCAGGAAATCGCAGGGGTCGTATTCGTACGAGAGGGCCAGAGGCACGATGTTGATTTCCGTCAAGCGGTCGATCACGTCGCCTTCGCCGCCCATGGCCAGCATCTTCAGTACGCTCTCTTGCGTACGGTCGTTGGCATCTTTGGCGCGCCCTTCGCGCTGAGCGATCCAGACCGACTGGTTTTTCAGGGTTACCGTGTGGTGTATGTAGCGCGACATGCGGGCGGACGATTCCAGCATCTGGCGCATGGTGAGCGCACGCTGCACAATAAAACTTTTGTTTATCCTCACTAATTTCTTTATCCAGGGATAGATCAAAAGGTTATCGCCGATGGCGATCTCCACCGTGTCCTTTCCGATGTCCATCAACAGGACGGAAAGGAACCCCGAATCGAGCACGATGTCCCTGTGGTTTGATATATAAGTATAAGCCTTCGTGTCTTCCAGCGCCGAATGATCCAGGGTTACTCCACCGGTGGAGTTGCTGGCGGTCTTCCACACGAACGGATAGCTGAACGCCCGCTGGAAATCCCGCTTGGTCTTACAGCTTCGCATTTTCTTCTCCAGCAATTCAAAGGGGATCTCCGGGAATGCCCCTGCCGCAACACGCCTGAAAGTAGGGTCGGCGATCAGTTCATCAAAGATCTGGGCTAATTCTTCGTCATAATAAGAACGAATGTCATCAAATTCTGTCGTATCCATAGGTAGTTGAATAAGGTTAGAGGCCGGCGGCTCTGTCTTCTATTATATCTGTTATCACTGCCTTTATCTCCAGTCCGGCGGCGCGTACCTGTTGGGGGATAAAGCTGGTTGCCGTCATTCCGGGGGTGGTGTTCACTTCCAACAAGTTGATCTTATGGCCTTCGGTGATGATATAATCGACGCGAATGATGCCGGAGCAATCCAGAATATCGTATATGGCCAGCGTCAGCAGCCGTACGCGTTCGGCCACATCGCCGGGGATACGGGCAGGGGTGATTTCTTCGGATTGGCCGTTGTATTTGGCATCATAATCGAAGAATTCGTTTTTGGTAACGACCTCGGTTATGGGGAATACAACTTCTTTCTTTTTCGTTTTATAGCAGCCGCAGGTGATCTCCGTTCCTTCCATGAAGGCTTCGATCATCACTTCGCCGGCTTCCCCGAATGCTTTTTCGACGGCCGGTTGTATCTGTTCGCGGATCTTGACTTTGGTCACGCCGAAGCTCGACCCTCCCAAGTTAGGCTTGATGAAGCAAGGCAGGCCGATCTTGCGGATCACTTCTTCGTCCGGTACCTCGAACCCGCGGCGGATCATCATGGATTCGGATATGCGTATGCCAAATCCTTTCAGGTATTGATTGCAGGCGAATTTATTGAAGGTCAATGCCGACGGAAGTACGCCGCAGCAGGAGTACGGAATGTGCAGCATGTCGAAATAGCCCTGCAGCAAACCGTTCTCGCCGGGTGTGCCGTGGATGGTGATATAGGCGAAGTCGAACTTCACCTTTTCGCCCTTGTGTATAAAGCTGAAATCATTGCGGTCTATGGGCGCCGCCCTTCCGGGCAGGCGTACTTCCCAGCGAAGCCCCTGCATCTCTACAATATACAACTCATACTTTTCCTTATCCATGAAGGAATAAATGCCTTCTGCGCTACGCAGGGAAACAGGCAGCTCGGAAGAATCTCCTCCCGCAATAATGGCTACAATACGTTTCATGTTAAATCTCTGTTGCTTATATAATTTCTCCATTTGTCGATGAGCGACGCCATATCCTTGGGCAGAGGCGACGTGAAATCCATCTCTTCTCCCGTGACAGGATGCTTGAAACCTAAGGTCATGGCGTGCAGCGCCTGACGGGGACAAGTATCGAAGCAGTTGTTTACAAATTGTTTGTATTTGCTGAAAGGCGTTCCCTTGAGTATCTCGTGCCCCCCGTAACGCTCGTCGTTGAACAGGATGTGGCCGATGGATTTCATGTGAACCCGGATCTGATGCGTGCGCCCCGTCTCCAGGATACATTCGACCAGCGTTACGTAGCCGATCCGTTCGATCACATTATAATGGGTCACGGCAGGCTTCCCTATCTCCGGGTCGGCGAACACCGCCATTTGCATCCGGTCTTTCGGATGGCGGGCGATATTGCCGGCGACCGTCCCCCGGTCTTCGTCCATGATGCCCCACACCAGCGCTTGATACCGGCGACGGGTGGTCTTCCGGCAGAACTGCAAACCCAGGGCGGTCTTGGAATCGGGCGTCTTGGCCACAACCAACAGCCCTGAAGTATCTTTGTCGATACGGTGCACCAGTCCGACATGCGGATCGTTGGCGTCGTAATCCCGATCATCCTTCAGGTGCCAAGCGATGGCGTTAACCAGCGTCCCCGAATAGTTTCCATGCCCGGGGTGTACAACAAGCCCCGGAGGTTTGTTGATAATCATCAGCGCATCGTCCTCGTATATAATATCGATGGGAATATCTTCGGGAATGACCTCGTGCTCATAGCGCGGGCGATCCATCATCAGCGTAATGACATCCGACGGCTTCACCTTGTAGCTGCTCCTGACCGGCTTGCCGTTAGCCATAACGCATCCCGCTTCGGATGCTTTCTGGATCCGGTTGCGCGAAGCGTTGACGATACGCTCAAACAAATACTTGTCTACCCGCATCATGGCCTGACCTTTGTCCACCACCACACGGAAGTGTTCGTAAAGCGCGCCGGGTTCACCCACAGGTTCGATATCGTCAAGATCATTCTCTATATCGTCCGGATATTCTTCAATCATGTGTCGTATATGCTTGAAAACTTAGAGATCCGATTCGTCGGTGCTGTCATCTGTCCTATCGTCGCTCTCGGGAACCCCTCCGGAGCCGTCGCCGACAACTAATGTCAGGGTCGAGCCGACAGGGACTTTTTCCCCCGGCTCCAGCGCCCGCCCGTTATATTTTACTTCATAAACCCAATCCTTTTCCCCCCTGATCAGCTCGTTCGCCGTCAGCTTGAAGCCGGAGGCGAGTATGCGGGCTTGCGCCTGGCGCAAGGAACTGTTGTCCGCAACGTCGGGCGCCGGCTGCATCGGTACGTTTAACGTGTTGATGGTTAAATAAACCGTTCTGCCGTCTTTCACCTTTCGTCCGCCCGCCGGAATATGATCGATCACGGTGCCGGCCGGTTTGCCTTTTACGTATATGGAATCGGCCACGGTGCAGTACAATCCTTTCGTGCGAAACAGCTCTTCGGCCTGGAATACGCTCATTCCTTTGGTGTCAGGGACAATAATGGCCTGCCCGTGGCGGGTGTACGAATCGAGCATTTTCAGCACGATAAAGATCAGCAGGCAAGCCGTGATGACCATCGCCAGAAGGTTACCCCAAAGAAACCGGTTCTTTTTAAAAGAAAAAAAATCTTTTGCTGTCATAACTCACTCGTTTAGCTTGGTTTATGAGGCTCAAAGATAGAGAATAAAATGATAGGAACAAGGTTAGCTCGCTTTCGGGATGCCGGTGTACTGCGCTCGGGAGTGATTTGCGACTTATATTTCCATAGAAATGTCTCCGCTGCGTACGGAAGCATTTTCATCCTCATTAAAAATACTTCCGCTGTCAGCGAAAGCATTAATATTATAAAAAAAGCCTCGTCTGTGCAACGGACGAGGCTTCAACCTATTAAAACACTGCTATTTACAAGAATGATCAAATAAGCATACCGGTGGGATCAGCGGTTTTTCTGATTATATTCACATTCGGACAGGTAGCGTTCCGCTTCTATGGCGGCCTTGCAGCCGCTCGCTGCTGCGGTAACGGCTTGGCGGTAATCGGGGTCGGCCACATCGCCGGCGGCAAACACACCGGCGATTTTGGTGCGCGGAGTTCCCGGAACGGTTATAATGTAGCCCGTTTCGTCCGTATCCAAGTAAGGCTTGAAGATGTCCGAGTTCGGCTTATGCCCGATGGCAAGAAAGAAGCCATCCACAGGCAGGTCGTATTCTTCTTCGTCCGACATGCCGGCACGTTCCACCAAGTGTACGCCTTCTACGCTATCCTCGCCGAACAACCCGACGGCGTTGTGCTCGAACAGTACTTCGATGTTTTCGCTATACGCGACACGTTCCTGCATGATCTGGGAAGCGCGGAGGTACGGCTTGCGCACGATCAGGTAGACTTTAGAGGCAAGCCCGGCCAAGTAAATCGCCTCTTCGCAGGCCGTGTCGCCGCCGCCAACCACTGCCACCACTTTCCCGCGATAGAAGAAACCATCACAAGTAGCGCAGGCGCTCACGCCCATTCCTGCATACTTCTCCTCATCCGGCAGCCCCAAATACTTTGCCGTCGCACCGGTGGCGATGATAACCGATTCGGCTTCGATCACACTCCCGTCGTCGATCGTGATCCGATATGGCGAAGCGCTCAGGTCGGCCGCCGTAGCAATACCCTGGCGGATGTCTGCACCAAACCGTTCGGCCTGCTCGCGAAAGTCCTCCATCATCATTATCCCCGAAGTCCCCAAAGGATACCCCGGGAAATTCTCTATATCGGTGGTGCTGGTCAGCTGGCCGCCCGGCTGTATCCCTTCATAAAGAACCGGATTAAGACCGGCACGGCCCGCATAAATAGCGGCGGTATATCCCGCAGGGCCTGACCCGATGATCAGGCATCTTACTTTTTCATTTTCCATACTTCATTTACTTTTTCTTGTTTTTATTCTCTTTTACTTTAGTTTGGGCGTTGCCTGCGGCCCGCGCCATCCGCTGCAAGTCCTCGCTTCGCTTTCGCTACGCTCCGGGCTTTCCGCTTCTGTCGCTAACGCGGCTGCGCCATTTCATTTATCATTTACTTTTTATCATTTTCGCGGGCGCGGAAAGCCTTTCAAAACTCCGTCGAAGCCCCTGTTCCGCCTTAGCGGAGGTCGATGATTTCGGCCCGGGGGTATTTGCTCGCATTAAATACAAAGATCGAATCGTCGAACTTCAGTCCGCTCCGGTAATGAGTGACGGTGATCTCATTCCGGCTGCCGTTGTTCAGTTCCGCCAATATATACAGCGGTTGATAGGTTTTTCTTTCCACGTATAGCGTCAGTTTGGATATTTCGCCGATCTTGCCCGTGGCCGTCAGTATCACTTCATAAACCGGAACCCCTTGCCGGACGCTAACTCTGCCCAGCGTGCAGGCAAATCCTTTTTCGTAGACAGACAGCAGGGCATAGGGATTGATGCCTTGCAATTCTTCTTTTGTGGGGTTGCTGATGTTCACCTCTTTGCCGGCTGTCAGGTAGCACCATTGCGTTTCGCCGTCAAACCAGGTGATTGCATCCGTCGTTTCCAGGACAAACTTATCGCCTTTCAGTCGGATCTTGCAGGCCAGCAGCCCGTCGGTCTGCCCTTTCGCCTTGATCCTGACGGTGAAGCCGGCTTCGATGCCGCCCGCCTTGCGAAAGCCGGCGGAAGTTTTGTCAAGCACATCCCTTGCTTCCTTTTGCTGCGCGAAAACCGGCAAAGCCAGCAGTCCGGCAAGTCCTGCCAAAATGATACTCTTCATATATATTATATATTGTTCAGGCGCATCTTCAGATCCGCCTCGTCCAAGCACAGCACCTGCCGCGGCTTACTTCCTTCGCTCGGCCCCACAATGTCGGCCTTCTCGAGCTGGTCCATGATGCGTCCGGCACGATTGTATCCGATGGAGAATTTCCGTTGTATCATAGAGGTGGAGCCTTGTTGATGGATCACAATCAAACGGGCGGCTTCTTCAAACAGCGGATCGAGGCGATCCATATCCACGTCGGCCAGGTCGCTGCCTCCATCCGGACCAACAAACTCCGGCAGGTAGAACGGGCACGGGTAGCTCTGCTGGCGGGCGATAAACTTGGTGATCTCTTCCACCTCCGGCGTATCGACAAACGCACATTGCACGCGCACCGGATCGGCGCCTTGCAGGAATAGCATATCTCCCCGCCCGATCAACTGATTGGCTCCCGGGCGGTCGAGGATGGTGCGCGAGTCCATCATTGCCGATACGCGGAACGCCACGCGCGCCGGGAAGTTCGCCTTGATCGTACCGGTGATGATATTGGTCGTAGGGCGTTGCGTGGCAATGACCATATGTATGCCCACGGCGCGCGCCAGCTGGGCGATACGGGCGATAGGCAGTTCGATCTCCTTGCCGGCGGTCATGATCAGGTCGCCAAACTCATCAATGATCACCACGATATACGGCATGAACTTATGTCCCTTCTCGGGGTTGAGCTTGCGGTTGATGAACTTGTCGTTGTATTCCTTGAGGTTGCGCACATGCGCTTTCTTGAGCAGATCGTAGCGGCTGTCCATTTCCACGCAGAGGGAGTTCAGCGTGATCACCACCTTGGTTACATCTGTGATGATGGCTTCCTCCATGTCGGGTAGTTTGGCCAGGAAGTGGTTTTCGATTATAGAATAGATACTGAACTCTACTTTCTTCGGGTCTACCAATACAAACTTCAGTTCCGACGGATGCTTCTTATATAATAAGGAAGTGATGATCGCGTTCAGCCCGACGGATTTACCCTGTCCGGTAGCTCCCGCTACAAGAACGTGCGGCATTTTGCACAAGTCTACCATGAACACTTCATTGGTGATCGTCTTGCCGAAAGCGATCGGCAAGTCGAACGTGGATTCCTGGAACTTCCTGCTGCCGATAATAGACTGCATCGGCACGATTCTGGGGTTGGAGTTCGGAACCTCAATACCGATCGTGCCTTTGCCGGGTATCGGAGCGATGATGCGGATGCCCAATGCCGAAAGGCTCAGGGCGATGTCGTCTTCCAACCCGCGGATCTTGGAGATCCGCACGCCCTGTTCGGGCGTAATTTCGTAGAGCGTCACCGTAGGGCCAACGGTAGCCTTGATGCTGCTGATCTCAATGCCGAAGCTGCGCAGGGTATTGATGATACGATCCTTGTTTGCATTCTGCTCATCCATGTCGATGGTCGGCTCGTTGTTGTCGTAGCGTTTCATCAGGTCGAGGACGGGGAAGCGATAGTTCTCCAGATCAAGTTTCGGGTTATAGGGTTCCTTTTCAGGCCCCTGGTAGTTCTCGTCACCGTCCGCTGTGGTTTCTATTTTGAACTCGGGTTCGGATTCTTCTTCCGGTTCCGGTTCCGCTACCGGCGCCTCCTCTGTCTCGGTCTGCTGGAACTCGATCTTCATGCCGGTGTTCGACACAAATTCAATCGCAGGCTCAACGACAAGTTTGGGCGCAACCGGTTCCTTAGCTGCTTCTTTAGCAAATGCTTCGCCCGTTGACGGTTCGGCTGCTTCTTTCTTCCGCCATCTGATGAAACTTAAACTGAACAGCTTACGCAACCAGACGACCGTTTGCGTATTGATATAAATAAGGAAGCAGATCGCCGTACCCAACAAGATCATCCATACCCCCGGCACGCCCACCTGGGATTCCAGCCAGCGACTCACATAATCGCCATGCCCCCCGCCCAAGCGAAAGAACGAATCCTTATAATAGTCCGCGAACACAAATCCGAGGAAAATAGAAAACCAGACCAGCAGCAACGAACAACCTGCAAACCATTTCCACAAGCAGAACCGGCGCACGCGCATCAGCTTTAATCCGGTTACCGCTATGAATACCAAAAGAAAGAAAGAACCCAGGCCGAAGCAACCGTCGATCCAATACGAGGCCAGCTGCGCGCCAAGCGAACCGGCATAGTTGCGTATGCCGTTGTTGACCGAAGACAATTCCTTTGAGTCGGGCTTATCCAGAATACTCTGGTCGGCAGAACCGGTGAAAAAGAATGAAGAGAAAGCCAGCAACAGGAAAACAGAAAAGATCACAAGCGCCAACCCCAGCACAAAGTGAACCGTTTCGTTCGTGAAGAAGGCAATGAATTTATAAGTAGACTTAGGCTTCCGAGCAGCTTCAGGGTCTATTTTTTTTCTATTCATGTAGTGAAATTGATAATTGGAGGTTAAGCGTTACACCGGCAAATGTAGAAAAAAAATAGATTCATCTCCCTTTTTTCCTACCTTTGCGCATCCATTTATAACCTGATATGAAGAATTACAGCCAGGCAATATTCGATAAAAACACCGTGGAATTTGTTGCGGTGGCTGCCGAATTTTGCGGGTTTCTGGAACGCACCGAAAGCATGAACCGGCCCGCTTTTGTCGATACAATACTCAAACTCCTGCCTTTGCTCTACCTGAAAGCATCCATGCTTCCCCAAACCGAACCTCTCGGCGATGAAGCGCCGGAACAATACGTCACCGAAGAACTGTACGAAGCGCTGCGCATCGGCATATCAGCGGTACTTGCCGAAAAAGACGATTACATAGAAGTATTCCTGCCCGAAATGGCAGACAGCGATACCCCCATCAGGCAAACCATATCCGAAAACCTGGCAGACATCTACCAAAGCGTCAAAGACTTCGTTTTCGTGTTCCGGCAAGGCCTCAATGAAACGATGAACGACGCCCTGTATATCTGCCTGGAAAACTTCAATACATATTGGGGGCAGAAATTAGTGAACACCTTGCGGGCGCTTCACGATGTGAAATACAACCCTGATGCGGAAGATCAGGACAATGCTTCGGTATGGTAATCAAAAGAAATATAAATAAGGAAGACTTGGGAGAAATGCCAAAGGCCGTCTTCCCCGGAAAAATATCCGTTGTCCAAACGAAAGCGGAAGCTAAGGAAGCAATCAAATACCTGGCCGCGCAAAAGGTTGTGGGGATCGACAGCGAGACGCGTCCGTCATTCAGCAAAGGACAGCATCATAAAGTAGCCCTGCTTCAAATCTCTTCAGAAGAATGTTGCTTCCTCTTCCGGTTAAATCAAACCGGACTAACGGCACCCGTTATCGGGCTATTGGAAAACCCGTCCGTCATCAAAGTCGGCCTGGCCCTGCGCGACGACTTCCTGATGCTGCGCAAACGCGCCCCCTTCAAACAGCAGTCTTGCATCGACCTGCAGGAATACGTCAATGCGTTTGGCATCCAAGACAAAAGTTTGCAGAAAATATACGCCATCCTGTTCGGAGAAAAAATATCCAAATCGCAACAGTTATCCAATTGGGATACGGATGTCCTGACCCCCGCCCAGGAACTGTATGCGGCAACAGACGCCTGGGCATGTCTGAAGATCTACAACCTCCTGGAAAGACTGAAACAAACGGGAGACTACGCCGTAATGCCCGAAGAACCCGAAGCCAGAGTCAGAGCCAAAGCCAGATAGATCCGGCGATGGCCGCCCCGTTCATTAAAACGTATTCGGATCATGCTCTTCCGGATCATGCTCGTCAATAGATCCGTTCCAAAGGTACTTTCTTGTCTCGGAAACAATCACGCCGCTCAGCAGCAGCAAGGCTATCAGGTTGGGAACAGCCATCAATCCGTTGAATATATCGCCCAGATTCCAGACCAGGTCCAACGAAAGGATCGTTCCCAGGAAAACCATCAGCAAATACACGACTTTATAATAGACAACCGATTTCTTCCCCAAAAGATACTCCACCGACTTTTCGGCATAATACGCCCAGCCGATGATCGTGGAGAAAGAAAACGTAACCAGAGAAATACACAGGAAATAACTGCCGTATCCCCAGAACACCGGTTCAAAAGCATGTTGGGTGATCTGAACGCCTTCCTTACCCGAGCACCAGGCCCCCGTATTGACCAGCACCAACCCGGTAAGCGCACAAATGACAACCGTATCCCAAAACGTACCCGACGACGAAACCAGCGCCTGGCGCACAGGGTTCTTCGTCCGGGCCGCAGCAGCAACGATCGGGGCCGAACCCAAACCCGATTCGTTCGAGAAAAGTCCGCGCGCCACACCGTAACGCGCAGCCATCATCATCGTCGAACCGGCAAACCCGCCGAGGGCCGCATGACCGGTAAAGGCCGATTCTACAATCAACCCGAGAGATGGAAGCAACGTATCGTATCCCGAAGCCAGGATAACCACGCAACCCGCCACATAAAAAACAGCCATGAACGGAACCAGCTTATCGCAAACCCGCGAAATGGATCGTATCCCGCCGATAATAATAAGGCCTACCAGGAAAAAAAGAAGAATGCCGGTGACCCACCCGCTTAGCCCGAAACTTTCGCTCAACGCCGAGGCCAGCGAATTGGCCTGCACCGAAGCTCCCGTACCGAACGCCGCTACTGCCGTGAAGACGGCAAACAGCACAGCCAAGGGTTTGCTTTTCAACCCGTGCTCCAAAGCATACATCGGGCCGCCCGAAAAAGAACCGTCGACGTTTCTTTTCCTGTATTTTATGGCCAGCAGGCCCTCTCCATACTTGGTAGAGATACCCAGCACGCCCGTTATCCAAACCCAGAACACCGCGCCCGGGCCGCCCAGCGCAACGGCCGTAGCCACCCCGATGATATTTCCCGTGCCTATGGTAGCGGCAAGCGAAGTAGCCAAAGCACTGAACTGGCTGATTTCACCCTTCGATCCGGCATCTTTTTTCACAGACAGCCGAATCGCCTTACCCATATAACGCTGAATAAACTTCAAGCGGAAAGTCAGGAAGAGATGCGTTCCCAACAGCAGTACCAGTAGCGGCCAGCCCCACATCTGCGTGGCAATGCCGGCAATAAATTCCGAAATATTTTCCATCTTCAATCTTAATGCGGCGCATGATTCCGCGCCATGATACCTATGAGCTGCGAAACTAATCAAATTTATCAAATGGCGAAATAAAACAAAAAACGATAATTGAATATCAATTATCGTTTTCTGTGTGATCGCGACAGGATTCAAACCTGTAACCTGCTGATCCGTAGTCAGCTACTCTATTCAGTTGAGCTACGCGACCTTTAAAAGTGTGACCGCGACAGGATTCAAACCTGTAACCTGCTGATCCGTAGTCAGCTACTCTATTCAGTTGAGCTACGCGGCCATTGTTTTAACGCGTGCAAAGATACAGGTCTTTCTTAAACACGCAAACCTTTCCGTTAGTTTTTTGGAAGCAGTCTATTCGATGAAACGGTAATTAAAGAGCTGCCATCCCAACGAAAGACCTACATTCCATGTCTTGTGCGGGTTGCTATAATGGTTTACGAACGCGGAGATTGCCCCGAACGGCAGTTGGCAGACAAGCGAGACTTCACTTACATATTCGAACTTGGAAAAAGGTTTTCCATAATACGCTTTATTGATAGCGTTCCTTTCGATGGGGTATATCGGCAAAAAGCCGTAGAACTCTCCTCTAAGGTGGAAAAGATTGCTTAAACGATATATGGGTATCACACCTGCTGCAAAATACTGATTGGCCCGAAAGGCTTCGTTGTATGTGACCTTGCTATGGGCGGTAGGTGCAAATTCACGGGCTTGCAGCATCGTAGCGGTGTAATTCTCGGAGAAATTCCTTGATGCGTAGAATGCTTCTTCATAACTTCCCAACGTAAACCTGGGCGTTATCTTGTGATAGTCTTCCCGGACATAAGAAATTTGCAGCCATGATTGTTGTTTCCGGTATAGTTCCTTATTTCTTTCCTGGGCTATGCCGGCGCGGTACGTCTCCTTCCCGGTAAAGATCTGTGCGATGAGGTATTCACAATAGCCCTGGGTTGCATATTGACGGCTGTTTAATGTACTTCCGTTAATACTGATCGAACCGCCGGCTAATTTATGCTCGCTTTTATCGTACCTGTCTTCTTCAAAGTTTATCACGCTGTTCTGCAAATACCGGTCGTCAAGTTTACCTATACCAAAGCCAAACTCTGCTCTTTTGCTGAACAGGAAAGGAAAAGCGACTTTCATTTTAATGAAATACTCGTCTTTTTCATTGAACGCAGGCTTGTAGCCTGCGGAAAACAAGCTGCCGCTTTTAAAATAGTCGAAACTGCTGAATGAAGCAATAAGCCTGTACGAGACCGGGATATAGGTTGCAAGATCTATCTTAGCCATGAATTGAACATTATTGTACACCTTACCCAGGTGCCCGTCGAAAATGAACTCTTTGGAATTATAATCCAAATCATGATAGCTCAGCCCGAAATACATTTGGTTGGCATTGGTTGTAGACAGGTTGCCGCCTATGCGGATGGAAAGTTTATTCTCCATTTTCACCTTCAAATACAAGTCAAAAATATCTTCGTCGGCTTTGTAGACGGCATGGGGAATGATCTCGGAAATGATATTCCCCGAAAGTAAACGAAAATAAGCCTCCTTTACGTCTTCGTAATCGAAAACCTCGTCGTTGGATTTATGGAATTCCTTCTTTATATACACCTGCTGTTGCGGGGTAGCTCCTTCGATATACAGATTCTTGAACCGCAGCTCCGGGAAGTTACTGCGGTATATGATTCTCCGGATCCGGATATTTTCGACATTCACCCTCCGGCTTATCCGGCTTTTTATAGAATCCATCATACGCATCGTATGATCGTAGCCTATCTTTTGCAATTCGTCCAAACGGTGGAAATCCAGCAAACTGACATCGTTGAATCCGAACCTCAACAATATGCCCAAAGAGTCGGACATCGTATAATCTGTTTTCTGCATGACCATATTGTCGATCTGGCTCATCAGGTCGTTAACTTCAGGGCGGGCGGGGTTCTTGGCCACCACACTGCCGATGATAATATCCGGATTAAAATCTTCGCACATAATATCTGTGGGAAAATTATTGTATATACCTCCGTCGTAAGCCAGGATGCTGTCTATTTTTATCGGCCTGAAAACAAACGGAAGACTCATTGACGCACGGACAGCGTCTCCCAGGTCTCCGCTTTTTAAGATCAGCTGCTTTTTGTTGTAAACATCGGCGGCAACGCACCGGAAGGGAACAAAAAGGTTGTCGAAATTGCCTTCGCTGGCTGCCGTTGCCGAAGCAAACAGCTGTATAAACACAAGATTCATCTGTATCGGGCTGACAAAGCTGGACGGAAGGAATTGCGGCATAAAACTGTTGCTTAACGAATCTTTTAATGAAAGGCGTATGTTGAAAAACTCCGGAGTAGCCCTGTCTTTTTTAAAATAATACCTGTAATTCTCCTCAATATTGCCCGAATACCAAAGTTTAAAATCTTCGGAGCGGAAAAGCTCTTCCATCTCGTCGGGAGAATATCCCATTGCATATAAAGACCCGACGATAGCCCCCATGGACGTGCCTGTGATATAATCAATCGGAATATTATTCTCTTCCAAAGCACGAATAATGCCAATGTGAGTCAGCCCTTTAGCCCCACCGCCACTTAGGACAAGCCCGACTTTTTGAGAATGAACCGATGGGAAATGCAGTAAACAAATGAATATAAAGAGAAAAACCTTATTCATATTACCGGGGTTTAGAAACAAAACACGACTTAACATTTTGCTTCAAATATAAAAAATAGTTCTTAAATACCCTGTGTTTATCAAGATAATGATAGAAACAGAAACAGAAAAGATATGAGAAAGCAGGTTGTCGTTGGGCGTTGCCTGCGGCCCAGGCCAACCGCTGCAAGTCCTCGCTCCGCTGCACTTCGTTTCGCTCCACTGCGGGCTTTCCGCTCATGTCCTTAAGTTTGCAGCAGAATAAGAAGCTGAGGTTAAATTTCTACTTTTGTTGTATAAAAGAAGAGAATTAACCGACCGACAGAAGTAAACTATGCTCGTGTCAAGATATCA
>JAITSN010000102.1 GCA_031287715.1 Mediterranea sp. (in: CFB group bacteria) | reverse complement strand
GTCCGACAAAGGCATATTCGGGAAGTGTTCCCGCCGGGCATTTCGTTACGTCCGTATTGCTTATCACGAATTTTGCGCTCTTGATGTCCATTGTTTATGCTTTTATTCTGTTGGTTTAGAGGTTGATACGGATTGTCTGTCCCGCTGCCTTGTGCTGCACACCCACATACCCGCAAAGGTGAGCGCTCCGTTGAGCATCAGCAGTTCGTAGCCGAATGTATACCGGAAGCAGGCGATAGTCAGCTCATTGAGTGCGAAGCATATCAGCGGCGAAGCGATTGCGATGCCGGGCACCCACTTGTCTGCTGTCGTCCGGCGGGTGAACAGCCCGAAACAGAACATGCCCAGCAGCGGCCCGTAGGTGTATGAAGCTACGGTGTAGATGACGTTGATGACGCTTTGGTTGTTGACGATGCGGAAGAAGCAGATAAATGCGATCAGCGCTGCGGACATCACGATGTGTACCTTGCGGCGCTTGCGGCGTGCGATGTCTTCGGGGTCTTTGTCCGTATGCAGGATGTCCACGCAAAAGCTGGTGGTCATGGCGGTCAGGGCCGAGTCGGAATTGCTGAATGCCGCCGCAATGATGCCTATGGTGAACAACACGGTTACGGATTGGCCCAGATGGCCTTGCGTAGCGAACATCGGCAGAATATCGTCGTTCATCAGAGGCAGTTCCATTTGCATCCTGTCGGCAAGAACAAGCAGCAGGATACCTAAGCTGAGGAACAGCAGGTTCAGCGGGATGAACGAAAACCCGTAGCAGTACATGTTCTTTTGCGCTTCTTTGAGGTTGCGGCACGTCAAATTCTTTTGCATCATGTCCTGATCCAGCCCCGTCATCACAATCACGATGAAGATCCCGCTAAGGAACTGCTTGACGAAGTTCTGCTTGGATACCCAGTCGTCAAATATAAACATGCGCGAATGTTCGTGTTCCGTTATGGCCCGAACCATACCCTGCATATCAAGGTCAAGATGGCGGGCGATGGCTATGATCATGAAGATCAGCGCCACAATCAGGCAAAGGGTTTGCAGCGTATCCGTCCACACGATGGTTTTGATCCCGCTCTTTTGCGTATAGAACCAGACGAGCGCGACAGCGCCTGCGGCGATGATCCAGAAAGGAACGTCCATCGCTTCGAATACATAAGTGTACAGGATCAGGCATACCAAGTAGAGTTTGGCCGCCGTTCCCAACATGCGCGAAAGCAGGAAGAACAAAGAGCCGGTGCGGTAGGTGCGGATGCCGATCCGGTGGCCCAGATAAGTATATATGCTGGTCAAGTTCAGGCGGTAATAAAGCGGAAGCAGCACATGCGCCACAATCAGATAGCCAACGAAGAAGCCCGCCACCATTTGTATATAGGTCATGCCCTCATTCCGAACCATACCGGGCACCGAAACAAATGTCACCCCGGAGATGGAAGCGCCGATCATCCCGAAAGCCACGACGTACCACGGGGATTTGTTTTCTCCTTTGAAAAAGACGGCGTTGGAACTTCCTCTTCTTCCTGTGATCCGGGCTATGACCAGCAATGCTGCGAAATAGCAAACGATAGTTGTCATGATCATCATGCCGCAAATATAATGTAAGTTTTCTATTTTCAGGGTCTCCGGATTTTTAAGTCTTTTGGGTGTAAGGGGCGGATTGTGTATCTTTGGCCGTTCGGCATAATCAAAAATACGAAAGAAAGAATCAATGAACCAACAATATCCCTCAACACTGCTGGAGAAAGCAGTAAACGAATTCTCCAAGCTGCCGGGTATCGGGCGGAAGACGGCGATGAGGCTTGTGCTCCATCTGCTCCGGCAGGAAACGAGCGCGGTAGAAACATTCGGCAATGCCATGATCGTCTTGAAGAACGAGGTGAAGTACTGCAAGGTATGCCACAATATATCCGATACGGAAGTGTGCCGGATATGCGCCAATCCCTTGCGCGACGCCTCCACCGTTTGTGTTGTCGAAAACATCCGCGACGTAATGGCCGTGGAAGGAACCCAGCAGTTCCGCGGACTGTATCACGTGCTTGGCGGGGTGATCTCGCCGATGGATGGGGTAGGGCCTGGTGACTTGCAGATAGAAAGCCTGATCGACAGGGTCGCCCGCAGTGGAATCAACGAAGTCATCCTGGCCCTAAGCTCTACCATGGAAGGCGACACCACAAACTTCTACATCTACCGCAAACTTGAGAAAACAGGAGTCAAACTGACCGTGATTGCCCGTGGGATCTCCATCGGCGACGAGCTGGAATACACCGACGAAGTTACGCTCGGGCGCAGCATCGTCAACCGGATACCGTTCAACCAGTAAAACCCTCTTCCTATATATATATGATACTTAAACAAACCGTACGGAAGCTGAAGAAACAATACGCCCTGTTCTGGCTGTTGCCGGTTCTGCTGGCGGCGGCCTTTGAAGTCGGCCTCCTTTCGGAAGGCCTTTGCACCGGCAATCCGCAAATGATGTACGCCTGGGAAACGGCGGGGATACTGATCGCCCTCGTTTGTGTGCCGCTGTCATTGAAACTGTTCGGTCTTGCGCTAAAAAAGAAAATAGGCCGGAGCCGCACGGCCGAAACATTGTCCCGCTATGTCTTTCTGAGCGGCGTTCGCCTGGGCATACTGGAGGCCGCGGTGCTCCCGAACATCCTTGTCTACTATCTGACGCTTAGCAACATCGGCATTTTCTGCAGCTTGATATCCCTTACGGCCTCTGTTTTTTGCCTTCCTTCCGAAAAGCGCATGTGTGAAGAACTAAACCTGACAAACGAAGACTAATCCCATGGCAATACCCCACTTCTCCAACGACCGCATCTGTCTCCGGGCCGTAGAGCCGGAAGATCTGGATGTATTCTACCGGATGGAGAACGACCCCGAACTCTGGGAGATCAGCACCTTTACTACCGTGCCCTATTCCCGCTATGCGCTGGAGTTTTATATTAAAAACTCGGCCAACGACATCTATATCGACAAGCAACTGCGCCTGATGATCGCACGCCGGAACAATCCTACCGTTTTGGGCACCATTGACCTGACGGATTTTGTTCCGCTCCATTCGCGGGCAGCCGTGGGCATCGCCCTATTGGAAGAACACAGAGGAAAAGGCTACGCCAAAGACGCCCTGTCTCTGTTATGCAACTACGCTTTTGATTTTTTACAGCTGAAACAGCTCTATGCCCATATTCCGGCAGACAACGAAGCCAGCCTGAACCTCTTCGGCAAATGCGGCTTCCGGAATTGCGGAACGATGAAAGCATGGCTGCAAGCAGGCAAAACGTATAAAGATGTGGTCATGATGCAGCTTATCCGCTGAGAATCATGCGCCTGCCCTAATTCATTGACGGGATTTCCGGAAACCGCGACCAGGTTTCGTATTTAGCCCCCAGCTTTCCCAGCGAGCTTTCCCAGAGTCTGTGCACCTTCTCGTTCATCAGATCGGGAATCTCCCCCTTTCCCACGAGCCAGACATTTCCCTTAACCTCCTGCTCCAGCTGATCCTCTTCCCAACCCGAATAACCCAGAAAGAAACGGATGTACCCTTTGACCGGGTTACCTTCAGCTACGTAATCCTTAATAGCACTAAAGTCGCCGTTAAGATACAGCCCCTTGCCCACGGTAAACGAACCGGGTATTTGCGATAGCGTATGGATAAAGAATAATGTATCGGGAGCCATCGGCCCTCCTTTAAACACCGTGATCTCTTCTACCTTCCTAAACTCTTTGATCACCTTGTTTAGCGTGATCGGCAGCGCCTTATTCATGATCAGCCCCATGCTACCTTTCACCGTATGGTCGATGACCAGCACAACAGACCTGCCAAACGTATCATCACGAAGGAAAGGTTCTGCGATCAGGATCTTTCCCCGCGAGGGCAATACATTGTTTGATTCTATCTTAAATATGTCGGTATTAAACTTCACGCAACTAATATAGACAAATTATTTGCATATCCAATACATATTATTATTTTTTTACGTAAAACCGAATCATCATGGTGCCCGTTCAGGTTCGCAGCCTTCATTTACCATCACTTCATTTACCATTTACCATTTACCGCTTCCTATTTATATATAAGAAGTGGTAAATGAAGAAATGGTAAATGGTAAATGGTAAATTGTAAATGAAGTGGCCTTTCAATGCGGCTTCTCTAAAAAAAATAGTTTTAGATATGCGCTTTCTAAAATTGAGTTTGTATATTTGGCAGGACTATACAAGCAAAATAAAAGACTGTCTATATAAACCCCTTAAAAAAACCATTATATGGAAAATAAAATTCGAGAACTTACGGATAAAATTTATCGTGAAGGCGTAGAGAAAGGTAACGAAGAATCGAAAAGACTTATCGAGAAAGCCCAGGAAGAAGCAAAAAAGATCATTGAAGATGCAAAAAAAGAAGCGGATTCCATATTGGCAGCCTCCGGCAAGTCTGCAAATGAATTAACGGAAAACACAAAATCGGAACTGAAGTTATTTGCCGGCCAAGCTGTTCACGCACTGAAATCTGAAATCACAAACATGATAACAGATAAGATTGTAACAGATTCTGTGAAAGATTTTATAACCGATAAGAATTTCCTCAATGAGTTTATTGTTGCATTGGCCTCGAAATGGAGTGTTGACGAACCGATTGTAATATCGACAGCCGATGCCGATTCCCTAAAAAAATATTTCACGGCAAAAACGAAAACCCTATTGGACAAGCGTGTGAAGATAGAACAGATTAACGGACAAAAAACACTCTTTACCGTTTCTCCCGAAGACGGTTCGTATAAAGTGAATTTTGGCGAAGAAGAATTTATGAACTATTTCAAGGCGTTTCTGCGTCCGCAGCTTATTGAAATGCTATTCTAAATCTGATAATGTATGAGCACCGGAAGCAGATAGATGATTGCCGTCTGCCGCTTTTGATGATAAATCCAAAAACTTATGAGTAATTACTATTACTTGATAGCCGGTTTGCCCGATCTCACACTTGAAGACAGTAAGCTGAGCTATACAATAGCCGATTTCAGAGGAGAGATATACCCAAGCCTGTCGGATGCGGATAAAAAATTGATCGATCTGTTTTATCTGAAGTTTGACAACGCGAATGTATTGAAACTCCTGAAAAACAAGGATGCGGAGATTGACACCCGTGGGAATTTCTCTGCGGAGGAGTTGACGGGATACATCGCCGCTATTAAAGAGGGCGGAACGGTAAGCCCCAAAGAATTTCCTTCTTATCTGGTTACGTTTATCGCGAACTGCTTTAACGACACGCCGGTAGATGACGACCGGGAGTTGTCGGAGAATGATCTGGCAGCGCTATACTATGCATACGGCATGGAACATAAGAATACGTTTGCCGCCTCATGGTTTGAATTCAATTTAACGTTGAATAATGTGCTTGCAGCTTTAGTCGCCCGCAAATATAAAATGGACATTGCCCCGAATATTGTGGGCGATACGGCGGTTACGGAAGCACTGCGAACCTCAGGAGCGCGCGACTTCGGGCTGGCCGGAGGAGATATAAGCTACTTTGATCCGTTAGTGAAGATCAGCGAGATTGACGAACTGCTGGAACGCGAAAAGAGAATAGATATGCTGAAATGGAATTGGATTGAAGATGAAACGTTCTTTAATTACTTTTCCGTAGAGCGTGTTTTTGCTTTTCTGCTTAAAATAGAGATGATCGAACGCTGGCTATCATTAGATAAAGAGAGAGGAAAAGAAATGTTCAGGGAGCTTATTGCATCGTTGAAGGATGATGTGGCTATCCCTGCCGAATTCAGGTAAATAAAATTCAATAATTATATGGTGACAAAAGGAACGGTAAACGGAATTATTTCCAATATGGTAACCCTCATTGTTGACGGGCCTGTGGCGCAGAACGAGATCTGCTATATCTCGACCGGCGGCGACAGACTGATGGCCGAGGTGATTAAAGTAGTGGGTCGGAACGTATATGTCCAGGTGTTTGAAAGCACACGCGGACTGAAAGTCGGGGCCGAAGCCGAATTTACAGGACATATGCTTGAGGTGACTTTAGGCCCGGGTATGTTGTCGAGAAACTATGATGGTCTGCAAAACGACCTCGACAAGATGGAAGGCGTCTTTTTGAAACGCGGGGACTATACTTTCCCGTTGGACAAAGATAAGAAATGGCATTTCACACCCATAGCCAAAGTGGGCGACGAAGTGCGGTCGTCGGCATGGTTAGGCCAGGTAGACGAAAACTTCCAACCCTTGAAGATCATGGCGCCTTTTACGCAAAAAGGCGTGCGCAGGGTGAAATCAATCGCCGAAGAGGGAGACTACACTATCTATGATGTCGTTGCCGTTCTGGTTGATGAAGACGGAAACGAAACAAAAGTCGATATGGTACAGAAATGGCCGGTCAAACGCGCCATGACCAACTATAAAGAGAAACCGCGTCCGTTTAAACTGTTGGAAACAGGGGTGCGTGTGATTGATACCGTTAACCCGATCGTGGAAGGCGGAACAGGATTTATCCCCGGGCCGTTTGGAACAGGAAAGACCGTGCTTCAGCACGCGATCTCCAAACAAGCGGAAGCGGATATTGTAATTATCGCAGCTTGCGGCGAACGGGCAAATGAAGTCGTGGAGATCTTTACCGAGTTTCCCGAACTTGTAGACCCGCATACCGGACGTAAATTGATGGAGCGTACCATTATTATTGCAAACACGTCGAACATGCCCGTAGCCGCCCGCGAAGCGTCGGTCTATACGGCTATGACGATTGCCGAGTTCTATCGCGCCATGGGACTGAAGGTATTACTGATGGCGGACTCAACTTCGCGTTGGGCGCAAGCACTGCGCGAAATGTCGAACCGGTTGGAAGAATTGCCCGGACCTGACGCATTTCCGATGGACTTGTCGTCCATCATCTCCAACTTCTATGGACGTGCAGGTTATGTAATTCTGAATAATGGCGAAACCGGATCAATCACGTTCATCGGCACGGTATCTCCGGCAGGAGGTAATCTGAAAGAGCCGGTGACCGAGAATACGAAGAAAGTAGCCCGTTGCTTCTATGCGCTGGAACAGGAACGTGCGGATAAGAAACGTTATCCGGCGGTGAACCCGATCGACTCATACTCCAAATATATCGAATATCCCGAATTTGAAACATACATTGCCGGAGCGATCAACGACGAATGGCTCAGCAAAGTAAATGAAATCAAAACCCGTTTGCAGAGAGGAAAGGAGATTGCAGAACAGATCAATATCCTTGGCGACGACGGCGTACCAGCCGAATACCACGTGACCTTCTGGAAATCGGAGTTGATCGACTTTGTGATCCTGCAACAGGACGCCTTTGACGAGATTGACGCTGTGACCCCGATGAAACGTCAGGAAGCGATCTTGAATATGATCATTGATATATGCCATACGGAATTTGAGTTTGATAACTTCAACGAGGTGATGGATTACTTCAAGAAAATGATCAACGTTTGCAAGCAGATGAATTATTCAACGTTCAATTCGGAAGCCTACGAAGGATTCGGGAAAGAGCTGGCAGACTTGGTTGCTGAAAGAAGCGTTAAGAATTAGAAATCGTTAAATCGTAAATAAGATGGCTACAAAAGCATTTCAAAAGATATATACCAAAATCACCCGGATCACGAAGGCTACCTGTTCGCTCAAGGCCACAGGGATAGGGTATGATGAATTGGCGACAGTGGATGGTAAGCTGGCGCAGGTCGTGAAAATCGCCGGAGATGATATAACGCTTCAGGTATTTGAAGGCACGGAAGGTATTCCGACCAATGCCGAAGTGGTATTTCTGGGCAAAGCTCCAACCATTAAAGTGAGCGACCAGCTGGCGGGCCGTTTCTTCAATGCATTTGGCGACCCGATCGACGGAGGGCCGGATATTGAAGGTACGGAAGTGGAAATCGGCGGGCCATCGGTGAATCCGGTGCGCCGTAAACAACCATCAGAGCTGATCGCTACAGGTATTGCCGGTATTGATTTGAATAATACATTGGTATCGGGACAAAAGATCCCGTTCTTTGCCGACCCCGATCAGCCTTATAATCAGGTAATGGCAAATGTGGCGCTACGTGCGCAAACGGATAAGATCATCCTGGGAGGTATGGGCATGACAAACGACGACTACCTGTACTTTAAGAATGTATTCTCCAATGCCGGCGCATTAGACCGCATTGTGAGTTTTATGAATACGACGGAAAATCCGCCGGTAGAACGTTTGCTGGTACCGGATATGGCGCTGACGGCAGCAGAATATTTTGCAGTCGAGAAGAACGAAAAGGTATTGGTGCTGCTAACGGATATGACCTCGTATGCCGATGCTTTGGCAATCGTATCGAACCGTATGGACCAAATTCCGTCGAAAGACTCTATGCCGGGTTCTATTTATTCGGATTTGGCGAAGGTTTACGAAAAAGCCGTGCAATTCCCAAGTGGAGGCTCGATAACCATTATTGCGGTAACAACACTTTCCGGCGGCGACATCACACATGCTGTGCCCGACAATACCGGATACATCACCGAAGGACAGTTGTTTCTGCGCCGTGACAGCGACATCGGCAAGGTTATCGTCGACCCGTTCCGTTCACTTTCGCGGTTGAAACAGTTAGTCACGGGCAAGAAGACGCGTCAGGATCATCCGCAGGTGATGAATGCCGCCGTACGTCTCTATGCCGATGCCGCCAATGCCAAAACGAAGATGGAAAATGGTTTCGACCTGACCAATTATGACGAACGTACCCTGGCCTTTGCGAAAGATTATTCGGATCAGCTGCTTGCCATTGATGTCAACCTCGATACAACAGAAATGTTGGATGTGGCCTGGGGCTTGCTTAGCAAGTACTTCCGTCCGGAAGAAGTGAATATCAAGCAAGAATTGGTAGATCAGTACTGGCAATGATAAAGTTTCAATATAACAAAACCTCCCTTCAACAGTTGGAAAAACAGTTGAAGGTGCGGGTGCGCACCCTCCCGATCATAAAGAATAAGGAGAGTGCACTGCGCATGGAGGTGAAACGCTGCAAAACCGATGCCGTGAAGCTGGAGGAAAGGCTGGAGAAACAAATCCGGGCCTATGAGGCCATGTTTGCGCTTTGGAATGAATTTGATCCGGCATTGATAAAAGTGAAGGATGTACATCCGGGCATTAAGAAAATAGCCGGCGTACGTGTACCGGTACTGAAGGATGTGGATTTTGATATTCGTCCGTTCAGCTTGTTCAATGCCCCCAAGTGGTATGCCGACGGCATTCATATACTGAAATCTCTGGCGCAAACGGCTATTGAACGGGAATTTACGCTGGCAAAACTGAATCTTCTGGAACATGCGCGAAAGAAAACGACCCAGAAGGTGAACCTGTTTGAAAAAGTACAGATCCCCGGATATGAAGATGCCTTGCGCAAGATCAAACGCTTTATGGAAGACGAAGAAAACCTGTCCAAGTCTTCACAGAAGATATTGAAATCACAGCAGGAGAAAAAAAAGGAGGTTGAAATATGATCACGAAAATGAAAAAACTTACACTCCTTGTTTATCATAAGGAATACGAAACTTTCCTGAGAGGCATCCGCGATCTTGGAGTAGTTCATGTGGCCGAAAAGCGGCAAGACGTGGCAGACAATGCCGAATTGCAGGAGAACATCCGCTTGCTGAATCAGCTGAAGGCTACGTTCGATCAGTTTATGGCGATCAACGCAAAGCGTGAACAACCTGCTCCCGAAACCGGTGGAATTCCGGCAAGAGGGTTGGAAGTATTGTCGGAAGTAGAAGCGTTGCATCATGAAAAGGCAAAGCTGAACCAACAACTTCAGGGATATGCGAAAGATGAAGCCGCTTTACTGCCATGGGGCGAATTCAAGCCCGAAAGCATCCACGCCCTGCGTGATGCGGGAATAAACATCGGGTTCTACATCTGCCCCGAACGCGCATACAAACCGGAATGGGAGGACGCATACAATGCGATCACCATCTCCGCTGTTGCTTCTAAAACCTGTTTTATCACCATCACAAAGGCGGGAGAGCATATAGATCTGGATGTGGAGCATGTGAAACTGCCGCCTCACTCTCTGTCTGAAATAAAAGAATTGGCAGCTGTTACGCAGAAAGCGCTGGAAGAAAATGAAGATAAGCTGTCAAACCTGGCGGCGAAAGAAGCCTCTTCGCTGAAAGCTGCGATCGGCGATTTGCGCCAAACCATTGAATTTTCCAAGGTTTTAATGAACACAGAGTGCATGTCCGGAGAAAAGCTGATGCTGTTGGAAGGCTGGGCGCCCGCAGTCAAGGAAGAAGAGGTAGCGGCATATCTGGATAAACACCAGGCTTATTACGAAATAACAGACCCGACGCCGGACGACGATGTGCCCATCCTGTTGAAAAACCATGGCCTGTTTGCCTGGTTTGAACCGATTTGCAAACTATACCTACTGCCCAAATACGGCGAAATGGATTTGACCCCGTTCTTCGCCCCGTTCTTCATGATCTTCTTCGGGCTATGCCTGGGCGATATAGGCTACGGACTGTTTCTGCTATTACTCGTAACGGGCTATCGGGCGTTTGCAAAACAAATAGGCTCGACGATGAAACCGGTACTGTCGTTAGTACAGGTATTATCGTTCTCAACGATGATCTGCGGACTGCTGACGGGCGGGTTCTTCGGGTTCGCCATGTATGAACTTGACTGGCCCGCAATGAAAAAACTGAAAGACATGGTTTCGCTGGACAACAACCAGATGTTTCTCTTGTCACTTCTGTTTGGCGTGATCCAGATCCTGTTCGGCTTGATATTGAAAGTAGCCAACCAGACCATACAGTTCGGCTTTAAGTATGCCATTGAAACACTGGGCTGGATCATCCTGTTCACCTCCGTCATTGTTGCAACGACCCTTCCGGAAATCATGCCGATGGGCGAAGATGTCCATCTGATCATTATGGGAATTGCCGCAGCCATGATCTTTCTGTTCAACAGCCCGGGAAAGAACATCTTTATAAACATCGGGTTGGGGCTGTGGAACACCTACAACATGGCAACCGGATTGCTGGGCGATATTCTTTCGTATGTGCGCCTCTTTGCGCTGGGACTGTCGGGAGGCATACTGGCCAGCGTGTTCAACAGCCTTGCCGTCGGTCTGGCTCCCGATCATTTTATTGCAGGCCCCATTATAATGGTATCCATTTTCCTGATCGGGCACGCAATCAACATCTTCATGAATGTGTTGGGAGCCTTGGTACACCCCATGCGCCTGACCTTTGTGGAATTTTTCAAGAACGCCGGCTACGAAGGCGGCGGAAAAGAATATAATCCGTTCAAAAAAACAATACAGTCATATAAACAATAAAAAAGAATTAAACTATGGACATGAATTTACTTATTGCCTATACAGGCATCGCGATTATGGTTGGTTTATCGGGTATCGGTAGCGCCTATGGAGTATCAATAGCCGGTAATGCGGCGATAGGCGCATTAAAGAAGAACAATACAGCTTTTGGTAACTTCCTCGTATTGACCGCACTTCCGGGCACACAGGGATTGTACGGTTTTGCCGGTTATTTTCTGTACCAAAAGATATTCGGAGTCCTTACTCCGGAAATAACGTCCATCCAGGCCGCCGCTATTTTCGGTTCGGGTTTGGCAATGGGGCTTGCGTGCTTGATAACCGCCATCCGCCAGGGAGAAATCTGTGCAAATGGTATTGTTGCTATCGGCCAGGGACATCCGGTATTCGGTAATACACTGATCCTCTCCGTATTCCCCGAACTTTACGCCATCGTTTCTTTGGCTGCCGCCTTCCTCATGGGTAGCGCAGTGAGCTGATATAAACCGGACCAACGGATTGAACAGGGCCGCTTTCCTTGAAAGAAAGGATAGCGCCACAAAAAAGCCGGAAGAAATTTTCTTCCGGCCTTTTTTGTGGTTCATGAAATATAACTTTATATATGTTATCTGCGCCGCGTTAAAGGAATCCTCCCGATTGGATTGTTTTTAGCGAAGACAGCCATTCTTTTGTCTAATTGGTCATACTGATGGTCTTCAATGAACGAGGTGCACGCACGGAGGCCTTCCTGATGGCTTCCGGTGGTTGTGAGCGGGATGGCGCTTACACCGTAGTACATCAATTCCTGTGCTAACTGTCCGCCGGTCATGCCGGGGTAACCGATCGTGAAATAAAACCCGTCGGCTATGGGATTGCCCGAATCATTATCGTATACCGGATAAAAACCGTGACGCAAGAAGATCTCTTTCAGTTTATGCGCACGCTCGCCATATACTTTTACTTCGTCGAGGAAATTGTACCGGCCTTCGCTTGCCGCCTTAAACATGGCAGCCATGGCGTATTGTGCAGAGTGGCTTGTACCCGAAGACAGCGCATAAAGCACGCGATGGATGAAAACCGTACCGAATGTTCCACCGCCGTACCGGTTGTTGAATCCCGGATAGCTACGGTTGTACAGCTTATCGGAGATACAGGCCGTTCCAATACGCTGTCCGGCATAGCTGAATATTTTGGAAGCCGAGATCAACAATACATAATTGTCCGTATAGCGGGCTACCGTTGGCTGGTAAGGCAGCTGATAAGGTTTGCCGAGATCGCGGCGGAAGTCCATGGCAAAATAAGCCAGGTCTTCGAGCACGATCACATCATATTTTGTGGCCAGGCGACCAATGATCTGAAGTTCTTCTTCGTTCAGGCAGATCCAACTCGGATTGTTGGGATTGGAGTAGATGATAGCCGAGATATTCCCTTTGGCAAGATAACTTTCCAGCTTATCTTTCAGCTTGTCGCCACGGAAATCATATACGTCAAATGTTTCGTATTTCTGCCCCATAACAACCAATTGTTGCTTCTGTACAGGGAAACCGGGATCAATGAACAGGATGGTATCTTTCTTTTCGTCACATTGGCTACAAGTCAGGAAAGATGCAAACGTACCTTGCATGGAACCGGTAACGGGCACACAACCTTCCGGACTAAGGTCGATGTTGATGAATGCTTTAATGAAGTTCGATGTTTCTTTTTTCAGTTCGGGCAAACCGTTGATGTCCGGATAGAGGCTGGCAATTCCTTTTTGCAACACTTCAATCTCAGCCTGTACGCCGACAGTGGAGGGCGGGAGGCCGGGAACGCCCATTTCCATCTTGATAAATTCTACTCCCGAAGCCGCTTCGGCCTTAGCGGCGATGGCTTTCACTTCGCGGATGGTAGCTTTTGAAAAATCGGAGATTCGGAAATCCCGAATGGTTTTGTCGATCAGATCTCGATTAACCGGTGTATTTTCCATAGTTGGGTTTTTTATTTTTAGCTGTTATGAATTGTAACATTTATAGATATACGGATGGCAAAGGTATAAAAAAGACGATATTTTCCGATTCATCTATTGTAAATGTGGGATAAACGTCTACCTTTGCATCCGCAATTGCGAGAAATTGCTTTCATAAAGAAAATATTGGTGTGGTAGTTCAGTTGGTTAGAATACCTGCCTGTCACGCAGGGGGTCGCGGGTTCGAGTCCCGTCCACACCGCAAATAGAAGCGCTAATAATCTAAGATCAGGTTGTTGGCGCTTCTGCTTTATGAAAATCCCAACTAAATCCCCAGAATGTTTGAAAGATCAGGTGATTTATTCCATGATCAGATCAATTCATAGTTTGTGTTCCTACCTCTTTGTGCTTCTTTTTGCAAGACACCTTTATTTACGAGGTCTTGTATATCGCGTATTGCCGTATCTTGCGAGCACTTGGCTATTTTAGCCCATTTGGAAGAACTCAGTTTGCCGTCAAATCCATCCTGTAGTTTGTTAAGCATCAACCGTTGGCGATCGTTCAGTGGCGTTTGACTATGCTTTTCCAAAAACCGAGCTTTTTTCAAAACAGAATCCAGCACATCGCCACTATTTACCAATGCGTTTTCAAGACAGGATAAAAACCAAACCACCCAATCAGTAATATTGGTTGTTCCACGCTGTATTTTTTCCAATACCTCATAATATTTCTTACGCTCAACAAGTATCTGATTCGACATGCTGTAAAATCGTTGTGGACTTCCGTCGCTTCTGGCAAGTTGCAAATCAGTTATAGCACGGGCTATCCGTCCGTTACCGTCATCAAAGGGGTGGATAGTGACAAACCAAAAGTGGGCGATCGCAGCTTTTAATACAGGGTCTGTTTCCGACATACTATTAAACCATTCCAAAAATATGTTCATTTCCGATTCAATCAAATCTGCTTTTGGGGCTTCGTAATGAACTTTCTCTTTACCCATTGCCCCGGAAACAACCTGCATGTTGCCATTCCTATACTTACCGACCTCTATTTTGTACATACCACTAAAACCTGTCGGGAAGAGTGCGGCGTGCCAGCCAAATAACCTTTCAGGCGTTATTGGCTGTATATAATTTTGCGTGGCATCAAGCATCATTTCGACAACGCCATCCACATTTCGCGGAGAATCAACCAACCCGGACACCTCTAATCCTAATTTACGGGCAATGGAAGAGCGCACCTGATCTTTATTCAGGATCTCTCCTTCTATTTCGGTTGATTTCAGCACATCCAACGTCAGCGTGGAAAGTACGGCTTCCTCTTTTAGTTTGAAGCCTAAGCTTTCCATTTGCCCTAACAGGCGTCCTTGCAAATGCCTTACATTGGCCAATAATGTGAGCAACCTATCATTATCCCATGTGAAGTTCGGCCAATCTTTAGTCTGATATATATACATAATTTACAGCTTTATTCTACGCAATCCATGCGACAAATATACTCCTTTTCTCCGCATACAAATTATCTTCGCATCTTTTGCAAAGATAATTGATTAGAAAGTTGGACTTGATTTCTATGCTATCTTAATTCTCGATTCCAACAATTCCCAAATACTTTTTCAAAGAATCGTTCACAGCATTTGCCACAAACAGATAAAACAGTTCGTGGTTGTTGGCAACGTGGCTTTCTTCCAATGCCGTTTCCTGTAAGGTCAGCGTGTTGCCCTCTATTTTTTACTCTCGTAGGTGTATTCCATCTCAAAAGCCGCTTTAATCTTTTGTAATGCCTCAAGATCGAACGGTCGGATTTCCTGCAAGCGTACTTTCAATATGTCGGCTTGTTCCAATATGTTTTTAATTCCACATTCATTTTACTTTAGATCTCCCGCGCTTTTTTCTTTTTCCAAAAACTTTTTATACTGCCTGAACATAAAACTGTAGAAAGGTTGCAGGTTATTGGTTTCACGCGCTTTCTCCAAGGCTTGAATGTAGGAAATGCAGTTGCTTTTATACACATAAAAAATTGGTAGATCAAAGCAAGACAAAATATAATTCATAATTAAGCGGCTCGTCCGTCCGTTGCCGTCTGCAAAAGGATGTATGCTCACAAATTGAAAATGTGCATAAAAAGCCGCCTCGCATTTTTGCTGAAAGGTGGTTGCCTCTGTGTATTTTTTATTAATAGCTTGAACAAAGGATCGCATAAGGCCGGGCACTTTGCTGTAATTGGGAAATGTCCGCGCTCCTGCGTGAACATTTACAAGCCGGTAGTCGCCGCGCGTGCTGTCAAATGTCCCTAATGCAGTATTGTAAATGCTGCCTGTATTTTTTACTACCATACCGCCGATTTCCTTTATCAAGCGTTCTGTAAACGGCGTTTTTTCGCTTGCTGCATTGAGCGTATGAACGAGGGCTTTTTGGTGGTCGATCACCATTTGTTGTTCCGAAAAGGATTTGTTTTTGGCGGGTATGTCCTGATCGAGCAAATCATAAACCTGTCCTTCCGTCAATGTACTGCCCTCTATTGCCGTGCTATGATAGGTAATGGCATAGCAGGTGAATTTTTTCGTATCTACCTGCCCGCTTATTGCCTGCTGGTAGTCGGCGACCATTTTTTCGAGCTTATTTATATTTTCCGTATTCATATCCGTATTTTTTAATTCATTGTTCTTGATTAGGTATTTATTTCCGGATATTTTGAAGGAAGGGGTGTTTGGGATTCTTCTTTGCCGGCGCTCGAACGGTTATTGTCGGGGATGAGATGGCGGAAACTTTCGAGCGCTCCGTTGATGTCCATGATGGTGTGTTCAAAGGTGGTGATGAGCGCTCCGGCGGCTTCGGCGTAGTGCGCGGGGATGGCGGAATAGAACAGGAACCGGAGTTGTTTTTCGAGTTTTTTGCGTGTGTTGGTGGCATTGCCAAGCTCTTTTCGATGTACTTTTTCTTCACCCCGTGCGAGTAGTTTTTCTCCCGTTGCGTGCGCCAGGGTTGCGATGTCGTCTACGAGATTTTTCAGTTCGAGTTGCGTCAGTCGCGGCAGGTTTGCAGGGGTGCGCAGGGCGTCGGCCATTTCTATTCCGTTGGCGGAAAGGGCGGTCTGCGTATCGTGTGTTATATTTTTCAGGTAGGGATGCGCCACGTTGTTTAATATCTTCACATTTTCGAGCCGTTCGCCTTCTACATCGTCCAGCATTTTGAGCATGATTCTGAAGGCGTTCATTTTCCGGCGGAGCATTGCAATGTTTTCTACCAGCTTTCCTGTCAACAATAGTGCCGGATTGCGCCGGAAGATCTCCGTCAATTTATCAAAAGAGGCTTTCGCCTCGTTGTAGGCCTTGGCGATACCAAGAATCTGTGCCGGATCGGGTGTGAGCACGTTTCCAAAAATGAAGTGGCTCAATTCAAAAAAATCTGAGAGTTTCAGCTTATAGAATTTGAATAATCTGATTCTTTTTTTCATGATTTTGATTATTAATATGAATGAATGGCGAAAAATAGGTATTATTTTTTTGTTTTTATCATTTTTTCTAAAAAAAAGGAGCTTCTTTTATTTTTTTTATGCTGTTTTCTTAATTTACGTTGCTTGTACGAAATAATTATGCCATTTTTTTAGTTAACGATGCTTATATAAAATATTTGTGTCGTCAACAGAGTTGATGATGCTTATACAAAATATTTGTGTCGTCAATAGAGTTGATGACGCTTATACAAAATATTTATATCGTCAACAGAGTTGATGATGCTTATACAAAATATTTGTTCTGTCAACAGAGTTAATGATGCTTATACAAAATATTTGTTCCGTCAACAGAGTTGATGATGCTTATACAAAATATTTATGCCGTCAACAGAGTTGATAAGGCTTATACAAAATATTTGTTCCGTCAACAGAGTTGATGACACTTATACAAAATATTTGTTCCGTCAACAGAGTTGATGACGCTTATACAAAATATTTGTTCCGTCAACAGAGTTGATGATGCTTATACAAAATATTTGTTCCGTCAACAGAGTTGATGATGCTTATACAAAATATTTATACCGTTAATTCAATTTACGAGGCTTATATATTTATGATAAAGGCTAAATGGTAGATCTGTGGGCGTTTTTGTATATATTTGCTTTACTTTTTGTAGGAAATCATCATTTAACCGTTTAATTCTACCACAATGAACAGGATCATTGCTTTTGCTGTTTTATTTCTCTTCTTATTTTTTGCGGGAGGCTCAAAGGCGTGTACGTCTGCGATCATAACCGGAAAGTTGACTCCCGACGGGCGTCCGTTGCTGTGGAAACACCGGGATACGTCCGAATTGAATAATCGGATTGAGCATTTCAAGGGTTCCGTGTATAATTTTATTGCGCTTGTGAATAGCCCGGACAGGGGCGGGATTGTTTGGAGCGGGACGAACAGCGCCGGCTTTTCTATCATCAATACAGCATCTTATAATCTGAAGGACGACGATGTTGAGGAGATGGACAAAGAGGGAGAGCTGATGTATGGCGCGCTGTCTGTCTGCAAAAATCTTTTGGATTTTGAGGCTTTTCTTAACCGGCTTCCGCGCCCGATGCGGGTGGAGACCAATGTGGGCGTGATAGATGCGGAAGGTGGGGCTGCGTATTATGAGATCAACAACACGGAATGGACGAAGTTAGACGTCAATGACCCCAAGGTGGCCCCGCATGGCTTCCTGGTGGTGACGAATTTTTCTTATACCGGCAGGATCGACGAAGGGATGGGGTATATCCGTTATCATAATGCGCAAAAAATAATCGGGGACAGGCTTTCGGTTTCGGGGCGCGGCATCACTCCTCAATGGATCTTCAATGCGTTGTCGCGTTCGTTTTACCACTCGTTGCTGGGCATTGATCTGAAGGCGGATCTGGGAAAGGCGAGCCGCAGCGGCTGGTTTATCGATCAGGATTTTATACCGCGATACAGTTCTTCGGCTTCGGTTGTGATACAGGGGGTCCGGCCTGATGAAACGCCGGAGCTGACGGTGATGTGGACTGTTCTGGGTTATCCTCCCCTGGGCATTGCGGTTCCTCTTTTTGAGAAAAGCGGCAGCGGGCTTCCTTCGTTTATGACCAAGACGCGGCTGTCGGAAAACAGTGGGTTGTGCGACCGGGTGCTTGACCAAAAGGGGAAGGTTTTCGCCATCAGGCGGGGGAGCGGGTTGAAATATTTTAATGCTTCAAGGTTGTTTAACGAATCGGGCACGGGCTGTATGCAGCTGTTGGCGGGCTGTGAGGAGCATATTTTTTCCGCTTTTGAAAAACGCATGGCGGGCTGGAGGCGAACGGGGGTAAGCCTGGCCGAGCTGGACGGTTTTTATGCGGATATTTATCCGAAGATCGAATCGGCTTATTCGTCGCTTCCGGAATAGTTGGCCGGACTGCTCATTTTGTCCCGGTAGTCTTCGTAGCGGAATTGCTTGTAGATCTCGGCCCGTCCGCCGGATGTCCACAGGGCGATGGCGGGGTGATGGATGCCATTGAACATATTCGTTTTGACGGTGGTATAATGTATCATGTCTTCAAAAATGATCCGTTCTCCGGCTTGCAATTCGTGGTCGAAGCTCCAATTTCCCATATAGTCGCCGCTCAGACAGGAGTTTCCTCCCAGCCGGTAGACGTGGGGGCCGGCGTTTCCGGTCTCTGCTCCTCTGACGGCGGGTTGATAGGGCATTTCCAGGCAATCGGGCATGTGGCAGGTAAAGCTGACGTTCAGTATTGCCGTTTTAATTCCTTTGCTTTCTACAATGTCTACCACTTGGGCGGCCAGCACTCCGGTTTGCCAGGTAAATGCCGACCCCGGTTCGAGGATGATCTGCATATGGGGGTGGCGGGATCTTAATTTTTTCAGGAGCGCAACCAGATGGTTGGTATCGTAATCTTTTCCGGTTATCAGGTGTCCGCCGCCCAGATTGAGCCATTTGATCTGCGGGAACCAGCGTGAGAATTTTTCTTCGATCTGTTGCAGGGTGTGTTCCAGCTCGACGGAGGACGATTCGCAGTGGCAATGGCAATGGAAGCCTTCAATTCCTTCGGGTAGCGGATCGGGCAGCAGATCGGATGTGACGCCGAAACGGCTGCCGGGGGCGCAGGGGTTGTAGAGTTCGGTTTTGACTTCGGAATATTCGGGATTGATGCGGATGCCGCATGATATTTTTTCTTTCGCCGCCATGGGATGGAACCGGCGGAACTGCGACAGGGAATTGAAGGTGATGTGGCTGCTGCAGCGGATGATTTCCGGGAAGTCTTCTTGGGTATATGCGGGCGAGTAGGTATGGGCTTTGCTCCCGAATTCTTCCAAGGCCAGGCGTGCTTCGTATACCGAGCTTGCTGTGGAGTGTTCGATGTATTCCCGGAATATGGGGAATGAACGCCAGGTGGCGAATGACTTGAAGGCAAGGATGATCTCAACTCCGGCTTGCTCTTTTACGCTTTCGATCAGGCGCAGGTTCTTTCTTAAAAGGTCTTCCTCGATGATGTAGCAGGGGGAAGGAAATTGTGAAAAATCTATCATTGGGTGTTCAGCTTATTATTTTAAAACGGGCGAAGCGCAGCAGCAGCAGCTTGTTTCCGGCGTTGCGGAAATGGATCGCGGCTTTCATGTTATCTCCTTCTCCTTCAACATTTATGACTTCTCCGATTCCGAAGCGCTCGTGTTCGATCAGTTGCCCTGCCCGCAGATCGGGAAGCGGTGCGGATGAACGGGTGGGGGCCGGCGAGGGAGGGGAGGGCCGTAAGGTTTCGACTTGTTTCGATGTGTGGGGAGTGGAGGCTTTCGGAGAGAAAACGGTTCTTCTCTCCTGCTGTTCGTTGCGGAAATGGTTCGCCCTCCGGTCTACTTGGATGCTGATGTCGTCCTCTTCGGGCAGGGATAAGTAGCAGACGTCAATGTCCCTGAGGAAACGGCTCGGGCTGCTCAGCTCCGTCTTGCCGTAGCGGAAGCGGGATTTTGCATAGGACAGAAAGCAGTGTTCTTCGGCGCGGGTAATGGCAACATAGAACAGCCTGCGCTCTTCTTCCATCGCCAGGGGGGAATAGCCCGACATTCCGTTTGGAAAGAGGTTTTCTTCCAACCCTACGATAAAGACATTCGGAAACTCCAGTCCTTTGGCCGAGTGGATCGTCATCAATGTAACTTTCTTCTCTTCTTCTTCTTTGTCCGAATCCTGGTCGGTCAGCAAGGCCACTTCCGAAAGGAAATCCATTAAGGAAACATTCGCGTTGCCCTCTTCCAGCCGTTCGGCGCAGAAGTCGTGCAGGCTATTGACCAGCTCTTCCATGTTTTCTTTCCGGCTCATGTTCTCCGGAGTATTGTCTAAGTTGATCTCATTCATGATGCCCGACTTGCGGATGACTTCCATCCCGACTTCGTATACGTTTTTTTCGTGCTGCATGTCCATGAACGTTTCGATCAGCTCGCGAAAAGCCTGTAACTTCGACCATGTTCCTTTATTTATGTCCAAAGCATACGTTGCCGGCTCTGTTATTACTTGCCATAAACTGATATGGTGGTCGAAGGCTGTGTCAATTATTTTGTTTAGTGTGGTATTGCCTATTCCACGTGCCGGATAGTTGATGATCCGCTTGAAAGCCTCTTCATCATTCGGGTTCGCGATCAACCGGAAATAGGCGATCGTATCTTTGATCTCCTTGCGCTGGTAGAAGGATAGGCCGCCGTATATTTTATAGGGTATGGCCCGTTTGCGCATGGCGGCCTCAAATACCCGGCTCTGCGCATTCGTACGGTAGAGAATTGCAAAGTCATCGTGGTTGTAGTTATCTCTGCGGCACATTTTAGCGATTTTATTCGCCACAAGTTCTGCTTCTTCCACATCCGAGTATACTTGGAAGACTCCAATGGCTTCCCCCCGTTCTTTTTTCGAGAAAACAGCCTTCCGAATCTGTCTTTCGTTCTTTTCGATCAAGCTATTCGCTGCGTCCACGATGGTTTGCGTAGAGCGGTAATTCTGCTCCAGCTTGAACACTTTTGTTTGGGGATACAGCTGCGGGAAAGTAAGTATATTGTCAATATTTGCTCCACGGAACGAATAGATGCTTTGCGCATCGTCGCCCACCACACAAAGCATCCGGTTTTCTTTGCTTAGTAGTGAGACGATCATGTGTTGCGCATAGTTTGTATCCTGATACTCGTCCACCAGGATATAGCGGAATTGTGTGCTGTATTTCTTCAGCACTTCGGGGAAGTCGCTGAACAAGATAAATGTGTAAAACAGCAAATCGTCAAAATCCATAGCTCCCGATTGCCGGCAGCGGTCCCGGTAACGGCTGTAAATGTCACGTATGGCCGGCATCCGGGCTTCGGCGTCTCTTTCGACGATCTCTTTGCTTGCCGCATATGCTGATGGCGAGATCAAACGGTTCTTTGCATTTGATATGCGCGCCTGTATGTTTCCGGGCAGATATATTTTTTCATCCAGCTTCATTTCCCTGACAATGGAGCGGATCATGCTTTTCGAGTCTGCCGTATCGTAGATGGTAAACTGCGGCGTGAATCCCAGGTGTATGGCTTCGGTGCGCAGGATACGGGAGAAGACCGAATGGAAGGTTCCCATCCACAACCGTCCGGCACGTTCCTTTCCTACCTTTTTTCCGATGCGTTCTTTCATTTCCCGCGCTGCTTTGTTCGTAAAAGTCAGTGCAAGAATATTCCAGGGTTCATATCCACATTCGAGCAGGTAAGCTATCTTGTAAGTCAGTACGCGCGTTTTTCCCGATCCCGCACCTGCAATAACAAGCGACGGCCCTTCGTTGTACATCACAGCTGCACGTTGGGTCGCATTAAGTTCATTGATATAGTCTGTTGACATTCCGTTTTACGTCGGTAATTTGAATCTGAAATTGATATACTCTATGCAAATATAGAGTAATTTTCGTTTTCATCCGTACGGTTTCATAGGAGAGACGGCTACCTTTACCATCAAATTAATCATTCATACTTATTATATGAATACATTATTAATATCTTTAATACTAACAGTTATGACTTATGAAATGCCTAAACTTCCTTATGCAGACAATGCATTGGAACCCGTGATCGGTCAGCAGACTATCCAATTCCATTACGGTAAACACTTACAGACCTATGTGAATAACCTCAATAATTTGGTGCCCGGCACCGAATTTGAAGGAAAAACCGTAGAACAGATTGTTGCTTCGGCATCCGACGGCGGTCTCTTCAACAATGCCGGACAGGTGTTGAACCACACGCTGTACTTCACTCAGTTCACCCCAAACCAAAAGCGCGCAGAACCAACCGGTAAACTTGCCCAGGCTATCATACGCGATTTTGGCAGCTTTGCCGGGTTCAAAAAGAAATTCGACGAAGCGTCCGTAACCTTGTTCGGTGCAGGCTGGTCTTGGCTGGCAGCAGACAAAGACGGCAAACTGTATATCACCAAAGAAGCGAACGGCAGCAATCCTGTTCGTGCAGGACTGACCCCGCTCCTTGGATTCGACGTATGGGAACATGCCTACTACTTAGATTATCAGAATCGCCGTGCAGACCACATTGAATCGCTTTGGAAGATCATCAACTGGGATGTTGTAGAAGAGCGTTATCAATAACAAAAGCGAGATTCCCATCGGGACATTCAAGACCTCATACCATTACGGTATGGGGTTTTTTTATGATTGCCGGATGAAAGAAATTTCATCGATTTGTATTTTTTTTCGCAAGCGCTTGTTTCTATTTGATTAATTCGTATTTTTGAGACAGACTATAACGAATCATTTTGTGTATAAACTGTAAAAAAAGCTATTATGAGCAAGAATAGAAAAGTAAAGCACAGTAAGAAAGAAGAGCTGCACGCCCGGAAGGTTGTAAGGATCACCTTTATTTCAATGATCGCTTTGGGAGCGGCTATAATCATCGGTTTTTCTTTATTCGGTTGATCGCTGATCGTTTGATAACTGAATGATGGCACAGGAGATAGAGCGGAAGTTTTTGGTTAAGGGCGAATTTAAATCCTTAGCTTACAAACAAAGCCGGATCATCCAAGGCTATATCTGTAGTGCCGGAGGGCGGACTGTAAGGGTACGCATTGCGGACGACAAGGGATTTCTTACCATCAAGGGGCCTGCGAATGAAGCAGGAACGGTCCGGTATGAATGGGAGCAGGAAATTCCGTCGTCCGACGCATGTGCGCTGATGAAACTGTGCGAAGGGGGGATGATAAGCAAAACAAGATTTTACGTACGCAGCGGCAACCACATCGTTGAAGTAGATGAATTTGACGATGCAAACCGGGGGCTGATACTGGCTGAGATCGAACTCCGCCACGAGCATGAAACATTCACAAAGCCGGATTTTATAGGAGAAGAAGTAACGGGCGACATGCGATATTATAACTCGCAGCTGATGAAGCACCCCTATTCCGCCTGGCCGGAAGAATAAACAAACATACGAAAGATCACTCCAGCGTAAACCCTTGCGAGCCGATCAGCGTCCCGTCTGCAAAGATGTCTACACGATAGTTGCCGGCATACAGAAATTCCTCCACATGCCAATAGACCACCACCGCCTGTTCTTCCCCGTCATACTCGATGTATTTCTTGATGGAATAATTCAGCGTACGGTTCTCATAAGGAAACGTATGCGAGCCGTCTTTGGCAAGTACGTCATTATCGGGTTTGGTGATGCGTATATATATGATACGTTCTCCGGTTACGGCGGTTATGTTCTTGGTGATCGTGAAACCTATGTTGAACTTCACCGCGTCTTTTACTTTTTTCACGGTTTTATCCCGTTTATTCTTGGGCTGAATCCAAATATTGGTTGCATCCAATTGGGCGGCAAGTGAAACTTTTTTGTTCAGCTGGTCTTTTTCTTCGGATAAGTTGCTGATCTGGCGGGAAGCCGCATTGTATTTCCGGGTAACATCGGCAATGACTTGCTTCTGTTCTACCGTGATCCTGTTCAACGAATCAATCTGGCTGATGTAGCTCATCATAACGTTGCGCAACGTGGTCAGTTCTTTCTTCAACCGCATGATTTCGGCGGCATTGGTGCTTTTAACCGTACGCAATTCTTCGAGAAGTCTTTGGGTCTTTAGCTGCTCCCGGCTAAGCAGTTGCGCCAGCGAGTCATTGGTGATGGTCATCTTCAGCTCGTCGTATTGGACGGCAAAACGGGTATAGTCGTTTTCCAACTCTTCTTTTTCCAATTCAAAAACCTGAACCAGTTCTTTATTTTTCTGCCTCTCGGAGAACAGGAGGTATGTAACGGCCAGCATGGCGGCAACTAAAATAGCGACTATAATGATCAGTTTACTCGTCTTCTTGTTCATAATTCTTAATCCTGATAAGTTGAAAACCGGCGCAAAAATAATGTTTTAAATCTATTTTACCCCACGGTTCTGAGCAGATTTAGGATTTCTTTATATCCAAGCGTCCGGCAATGGGGGTAGAAATTTACCCCGGAAAATTTCTGTAATTGGATTATCGTTGTAATTTTGTCACCGATTTTAAATAAATTCTTATTCACTAAAAACTTAATATGATGTCAAAAGTAACCGTAGTAGGCGCAGGTAACGTAGGCGCTACATGTGCAAATGTACTTGCTTTCAATGAAGTAGCAGACGAAGTGATCATGCTCGACGTAAAAGAAGGCGTATCGGAAGGTAAAGCAATAGATATGATGCAGACCGCCCAACTGTTGGGTTTTGATTCGACATTAGTCGGTTGCACGAACGATTATGAAAAAACCGCAAACTCAGACGTTATTGTCATCACTTCGGGCATTCCCCGTAAACCGGGCATGACTCGCGAAGAACTGATCGGCGTAAATGCGGGAATCGTGAAAAGCGTAGCCCAGAGCGCGTTGAAATATTCTCCCAACGCCATTCTCGTGGTCATTTCCAACCCTATGGATACCATGACGTACCTGGCCCTGAAATCATTGGGCCTGCCGAAGAACCGCATCATCGGGATGGGTGGCGCTTTGGACAGCTCACGCTTCAAATACTACCTGTCAAAAGCTATCGGTTGCAACGCAAACGAAGTAGAAGGTATGGTCATCGGCGGTCACGGCGACACGACCATGATTCCTCTGGCCCGCTTTGCCACGTACAAAGGCCTTCCCGTTTCCGGCCTTCTTTCCGCAGAAAAGATCGAAGAAGTCATTAAGGCCACCATGGTTGGCGGAGCTACATTGACAGGGCTTTTGGGAACGTCCGCATGGTATGCGCCGGGTGCCGCAGGAGCGTTTGTTGTTGAGGCCATTCTTCACAATCAAATGAAGATGGTTCCCTGTTCCGTAGCGCTGGAGGGCGAATACGGCCAGAAAGACATCTGTTGCGGCGTTCCTGTGATTCTGGGACGTAACGGCATCGAAAAAATAATTGAACTTCCATTGAATGACGACGAAAAAGCTAAGTTCGAAGCCAGCGCTGCCGCTGTGCGTGGCACAAATGCCGCGCTGAAAGAAGTAGGCGCCCTTTAAAGAAATGACTTAACAGGATTTTTATTGGTTTTATTTTGGACGCAGATTGCACGGAAACGGCAATCTGCGTTTTTGTTTACCTCAAACCGAATCCGTTTGAGATTTTAAGCCTATAAGTTTATAAGTCTATAAATCAAGGCAGCCTTAAAAACTTAAAACCTTATAGATTTAAATAATTTGGGCGTTGCCTGCGGCCCAGGCCATCCGCTGCAAGTCCTCGCTTCGCTGCACTTCGTTCCGCTCCGCTGCGGGCTTTCCGCTCCTGTCCTTAACGCGGCTGCGCCTTAAATCTTTAAGTCTTTAAATGAAGAGAAGATAAATGGTATTAAATAGTAAATGGTAAATAGTAAATAGTAACGTTTGTCTTCTTTTTTTGTAAAACCCCACACTCAATAAATGCGGCTTTCTACCCCCTCCAGGATACCTTCTGTTGGGGGGTACCATGAGGGGCACCCTTTGCCACCCAGAAGGGCACCC
>JAITSN010000063.1 GCA_031287715.1 Mediterranea sp. (in: CFB group bacteria) | reverse complement strand
CCCCCTTTGTTTATAGGACAAATTTAATGCCTTACAAGCTAAATACAAAATGGTGAAAAATGTGTTTTAACAAAATCACATCAAAAGACCGAAGGGGTGCGATTAACTAAACGATATTGGTATTTAATTTGATTCTTTTCCGCTTGAGGATACCTGATAGCGGATCAAATGCGTAGAATGAAATGAACCATTCTTTCCCCGAATGTAACTTCGGTGGCGTATAGCTTTTAATTTTTTGTAGACTTGAGCGCATTTTTTTTACCGGAGCCGGCTTTTAAGTCGTCTTCAGCAAAAAAACAGTGTCCCGTTACTGTCCCAGTAAAATTGAAAAAACGAAATAACACATTGAAAATCAATGTGTTATTTTCATTTTGTCGGAATGAGGCGACTCGAACGCCCGACCCCTACGTCCCGAACGTAGTGCGCTACCAACTGCGCTACATTCCGCTGATTAACGGGGCAAATCTACTCATTTTCTTTATAACTCAAACCATTTACTCAAAATATTGCATTTTACTGAAGGAAGACTTGTGCCATTAAAAACTTTATCTAACTTTGCACCCACAATAAACAAGGTGCCATAGCTCAGTTGGTAGAGCAAAGGACTGAAAATCCTTGTGTCCCCGGTTCGATTCCTGGTGGCACCACCCTTAAAAGAACGCTTAAAACGCTTAGTTTTAGGCGTTCTTCTTTTATATGAACGATTTCCACATCTGCCGCTCCGGATGAAACAGATAAAAATACCATAAAGGTGGTATTGTGGCAATGCGCTGATCCCCCTACTTTTACAAAAAATTTGATGATATGACGTTACAACGTTTTTATATGTGCGGTTTAATGTGTAGCTGTAGGAGATGGACAGCGCGTCGTTTACGTGCATAAAAACCAAGTGCTGATAAGCGCGCGAAGGCTGTCCGAATTGAAGGGACAGCCTTTTTGTTTCAAGACAACAGGACAAGGACAGACATTTTAATCATTATAGTATAAACGAAAGCGCCCTCCACACCGCTCTGCAAATTGGATAAGAGGACGCTTGATCTTAAACATGTAAGATTCATGACGAAAGTAGTATTTTTTTTGTTATCAGCAGCTATTTTCTTTCCGTTTTCCGGTTTTGCACAGGGGAACGAGGTGAAAATTAACGGGAGAGTTCTTGACGAGAAAACGCAGGAACCCGTTATCGGGGCCAGCATTTCATTGGCCGGCTCCAAAGGAACAGGAACGGTGAGCGATGCGCGGGGCAACTTTTTGCTTACCGTCAAATCGCTTCCGGCAACAATTTCGGTCAATTATCTGGGTTACGAGACGCAGGAAATTGATATTTACGAGCAGGCAGGCACGCTAACTATCGGTCTGGTTGAAGATCAGAATCTATTGGACGAGGTGGTGGTAGTGGGCTACGGCACGCAGAAGCGCAAGGAATTGACGGGCGCGGTGGCTTCGGTTTCGCCGATCTCCCTGTCGCAGCAGGCAGTTTCGTTCGACAAGCTGCTGGGCGGCGCGGTAGCGGGGCTGACGGTGACGCAAACTTCGGGGCAGCCGGGCGCTACGTCCACCGTCCGTATCCGCGGAAGCAATTCTCTTGCGGGGAAGAACGAACCGTTGTATGTCATTGACGGTTTTGTACTCTACAACGACAATTCGGCAACGCGCACGGGGCTTGGCGGCACGACGAGCGGTGTCGGAGGAGCGGGCGCTACGCAAGGCACCATCGACGGAGGGTTGAACCCGCTGACGAGCATCAACGCCGCCGATATTGAAAGCATCGAGGTGCTGAAGGATATTTCGGCAACGGCCATCTACGGGTCGCGCGGGGCGAACGGTGTGATCATCATTACCACCCGAAAGGGTAAGCGCGGCGTCGGCAGCGTGAATTATTCCGCGTCTTTCGGCACATCCCAAGTGAGGAAGAAACTCAATCTGCTGTCGGGCGACGAATGGGCTTCGCTTTGGGCGGAAACATCTGCCGACGGGAAGAATCCCTACGACGCTTCCCAGCCGTATGACGTGAACCGCTTGGTGCCCAAGGGGCAAACGACCGATTGGCAGTCGGCCCTGTTCCAGACCGGGACTCAGCAGAACCATCAGATCTCCATCAGCGGCGGCGGAAATGACTACCGCTACCTGATCTCGGGAAACTACACCAAGCAATCCGGCACGATAAAGGCTACTGGGTTGGAACGGTATTCGGGACGCATAAACGTAGACAAGGATGTTTTCAAAAACCTGAACGTGGGCAGTAACTTGACCGTTGCGCACACGGTGCAGCAGGGATTGAGCAACCTCGGGACGGAGCAGGGCAGTTCGAGCACCTTCAGCTACGGCCTCCGCACGGCGCCGCTGGTGCCGATCTACGATGACAAGAACGACGACGGCTACAATTATTACAATCCCTTTGATGCTTCGGATATGCGCATAGGCGACAAGTCGGTCAACATGATCTCCGACTTGCTGAAATCGACGGTAGAGACGCGCAACCTGTCCGTCATCGGCAACGCGTATGCTTCATACACCATTGTTCCGCAACTTGTGGCGAAGATCAATGTAGGGGTCAATCTCGCCCACGCTACGCAGAACTATTATGCGCCGTCCACGTCGGCCCGGGGCTTGCTCGTTGGCGGTTACGGCGGTGTTGGCAACAAGGATTATATTTCGACTTCAACGGAGTTCACGCTCAATTACAAAAAACAGTTCGGCGATGCGCACGCCCTGGAGATCCTTGGCGGATACACGACCGAGCATACCGAAGTAGAATATGCTACGGCGGGCGCAAGCGGTTTCTCGAACGAAGCGCTGACCTACCACAGCTTGCAGAGCGCCGAAACGCGCGACACCCCGACGTCCGGCGGCATCACGGCAAACATCAACTCGTTCCTGGGGCGTGTGAACTATACGCTTCTGGGCAGGTATAACCTCACGGCGACGTTCCGCGCCGACGGCTCGTCGCGCTTCCCCAAAGGCAATAAATGGGGCTATTTCCCATCCGTCGGCCTCTCGTGGAATATAGACGAAGAAGGATTCTTTGTAAAGAACAGCCTGCTGCCTTCCGCAAAGCTGCGGATCAGCGCCGGGCAGGTCGGCAACCAGGAGATCGGCGACTATCTGTTCGCCCGCCTGTACACGCCGCGCAATTATTCCTTCGGCAACAAGATCGCCATCGGTTATACGGCCACCAATTACGGCAACGACGAGTTGAAATGGGAAACGACCACGCAATACAATGTCGGGCTGGATCTCGGTTTGCTGAACAACAAGCTGAACATTACGATCGACGCCTACCACAAGGAAACGAGCGACCTGCTGGTTAATTTGCCGGTAGAAAGCACCACCGGATTACGCGACAAGACCATCAACATCGGCAACATCAGCAACCGCGGCGTAGAATTCAGCGCAGATGCCGTCATTGTCGAAAACCGTTCGCTCAAATGGACGGCGCTGGCCAACATTGCAAAGAACATCAACCGCATCGGCAAGCTCGGAACGGATGAGTTCTCCGTCGGCGAAACGCTCGTGAAAGAAGGCGAAGCGCTCGGCACATTCTTCGGCTACGATTTTGCGGGCGTGGTGCAGCAGGGTGAAGAATCATCCGTGCCCGTTCCCGCATGGGTCGGTACGGCAACCGCAGGCGACGCCAAGTATGTCGACCACGGCGGCGACCCCAACACCATAGACGATGACGACCGCATACCGCTCGGAAGCATCCAACCCGACTTCACATACGGTTTCGCAAGCCGCATCCAATACAAAAAGCTGGATGCTTCGGTCACATTTCAGGGCAGCCAGGGCAACTACCTCTACAATTCGCTGAGACATTCCCTCGAAACACCTTCGCGCACATTCAACGGCAGCGCGGAGCTGGCCAACCGCTGGACGCCGGCGAACACCAACACCGATGTGCCCCGCGCAGTGCCCGTACCCTACACCATCCTGGACAGCCGTTTCATCGAAGACGCTTCCTATTTACGCCTGAAAGACATCACCGTCGGCTACAACTTCAAACTCAGATACTCCAAAGCCGCCAAGCTGAGCGCCCGCGTATACGTTTCGGGACAAAACCTCCTGACGTTCACAAAATACAAAGGCTACGACCCCGAAGCCTCGCGCAACGGGTCGGACGAGACAAACGGATTGCAGCAGGGCATCGACGACGGCGCATATCCGGCAGCCCGTACATTCATAGGCGGTTTCAGCATTACATTCTAACCCGCGGAACATAAAAAAACAGAAAACATGAAAAAGATATTCATTTCACTTTTGGCGTTGCCCCTGTTTGTCACCTCGTGCAACGACCTGGACTTAAGTCCGATAAATGCACTCGACAGCGACATATTTTTCCGGTCCGACGAAGACGCCATCTTAGCCGTCAACGGCGTTTACGCCGCCATGGTCGAATCCGAAAGCGTAGTGATCTCATGGTGCGTGGAAATGGGATCCGATTACCAGCAAAACGGCGAGTCCATGCCCAGCGGATCGGGAGCGGAACTATCCGCCTTCCAGTTCAATGCCGGCAACGCCCATACATACTATGCCTGGAGCGACCATTTCTACGGCATCGCAAACGCATCTACGCTGATAAGCAAGCTCGACGACCCGCAAACACCGGTCTCCGACGCCATCCGGCGACGCGTGCGCGGTGAAGCCAAATTCCTGCGGGCCTACTACAACTTCGACCTTGTACAGCTCTTCGGAGAGATCCCACTGATCGTTGGCGGAGGCCCGAACGACGGAGCCGGAGTTGAACGGCAACCCGTACAGGACATCTACGGACAGATCGAAGCGGATCTGATCGCCGCCGCCGCAGACTTATCCGACTACCCGAACACCGACGCTTACGGCGATGCGGACAAAGGCCGCGTAACACAGCACGCCGCCTACGGACTGCTTTCAAAGGTCTATCTCACCTGGGCCCAAACAGACGACACGCCCGAAAGCAGCAAAAACGATAAATACACGAAAGCCGTTCAGTATGCCGACCGCGTGACCGGCTATGTCCTGGAAGAAACCTACCACAAGAATTGGGAAAAAGACAACCGCTACGGCAAAGAAGTCCTGTTCGGTACAAATTACGTAGTTTCCCAGGAGAGCTTCGGCGATGGCGGAAACCACTTGACGCACTGCGCCTTCTCGACCGGCTTCAACCAGGAAACACCCCACGTGGTTGCGGCCGACCGAACCTATTTCGACCGCTTCGACGACCGCGACCAGCGCAAGCTCGGCACCTTCCTCACGCGGGCGACAAACCCCGACAACAACGAAACCATCATCTTCAACCTGCCGCGCTATGCCAAGTACGTAGACATTGCCGCGCCCGCCACAAGCTCCAAGAACCGCGAGCTGAACGCGACCGTCCTGCGCTACGCCGAAGTACTCCTGGTCAAAGCCGAAGCCATCAACGAACGCGACCAGGCACCCAACCGGGAAGCATACGACGCCATCAACAAAGTGCGCCGCCGCGCCTATAAAACAGGCGAGTATGCCGACGGAACGGCAACCGTCACCTCCGCAGACATTGAACTGACAGGCCTCGACTACAAAGGATTCCGCAAGGCACTGCGCCGCGAACGCCTCTACGAACTGACCTACGAACAAGTGCGGTGGTTCGACCTGAAGCGCTGGCACGTCCTCCAAAAAACAGTCAAGCGCGTACAGTCGCATCCCGAAAAGCAACAAAACGTCAAAGCGCAACACTACCGCTTCCCCGTTCCGCAATCGCAGCGCGACCTGAACCGCAAGCTCACCCAGAACTGGGGATACCCGGGATCCGACGCGCCAACGCCCGTTTACGCCGACGCCGGCTACGAAGGCGACGCCGACAACAACGACGGATGGACGGACGACGAGATCCTCTACCTGTACCAACACATCTCCACCCCGCAATGAAACATATCTTTCCAATCCTTCTTTTTTCGCTCCCGTTGCCCGCTTTTGCAGGCAACGGGGCGATCCCCGCGGCCATCAACAAGCAAGCAGTCGAAGCACACGTAGCCTTCCTCGCAAGCGACGCCCTGGAAGGCCGTCAAGCAGGCAAAAGAGGCGGGCGGATCGCAGCGGAATACATCAAAGCCGTCTTGCAAGCATCAGGCATAAAACCCCTCCACAACGATTACCTCCAACCATTTGAAGCATACGCCGCACCCGAAAAGCGCGGCCTGGAACCGCCGGCAGACTACCACGTCCATCCCGATTCCATCGCAAAATACAAGCGCCAACCCTTCCACCACCGCCTCAAACTGCAAAACGTCGCCGGCTATATCGAAGGCGAAAAAACAGACGAATACATCGTTGTCGGTGCCCATTACGACCACGTAGGCATTGACGAAACGCTCGCCGGCGATCAGATCTTCAACGGCGCAGACGACAACGCCTCAAGCGTGGCAGCCGTCCTCCAGATCGCCCAAGCCTTTGCCGCAAGCGGGCAAAAACCCCTGCGCAGCATCATCTTCACATTCTGGGACGGCGAAGAAGTCAACTACCTCGGCTCGGAATATTTTGTCGAAAACTTCCATCCGCTCGCCGCCATCAAAGCCTACATCAACTTGGACATGATCGGCCGCGAAGGGCTGATGCCCGTCGTTTACCCCGAATTTGCCATCCCGCAACCCACAAAAGAAAACACCGCGGCCGGAAAACAATACCATCTGCTCTACACCCAAGAACTCTCCGCCGCAACCAACCAATTATTGCTTGACCTCAAAGCAAACGATCCGAGCGCCGAACCCAAGCCGGGCATACTCGGCCACCCGTCGCGCGGAAGCGATTTCTTTCCGTTCTCGCAACACAACATCCCCTTCCAGTGGTTCTTCACCGGCCTGCATCCCGACTACCACACCCCGGCCGACGAGATCGAAAGACTCGACTTAGACAAAGTCACCGCAATAACCCGAGCCGTTTACATCAGCCTTCGGCAACTGGCCGGCTGTAACGAAAGAAATCAAAGTTACTACCCACCCATCGACTTCCATTCCCTGAAAAACAGCGGAACGCTCACACTGATCGAAAACTTCAAAACCTATCAACAAACCACCGATGTCACCTGCGGGCCAAGCTGCATCCTGATGACGCTCGACCACTTCGGGAAACTCGGAAACCACAGCGAAACAAGCCTGAAAGCCCTGCGCGGAACGCCGCAAGACACCACCTACTTGCGGCATTTGCTCAACATCACCGACTCGATCGGCGGCTTCAAGCGCCTCTCCACCTTCGATGTGAAAAAGGAAAAGATCAACCACGAACTACTCTTGGGATTCCTGAAAAAAAACATACCCGTAATCATCGGAACAAACGAATGGGGCGGCCATTGGCAAATCATAACCGGCTATGACACCATGGGAACAGAAACAACCGCAGACGACGTCCTCGTGCTTGCCGACCCCTACGACCGCACCGACCACAACGAAGACGGCTACATCATTTACCCATTTGAAAACCTCTACCACGGCAACTGGCACAACCATTACGACCCCGACTTCCGCTGGGGCCTTTTCCTGGCCATCTGGCCGGAAGACCATTAATAACCTCTTCATTTACAATTTACCACCCTTTCATATACCATATACCATTTACCATTTAATACCAGCGTAGATTATAAATGGTATTAAATGGTATATGGTATATGGTATATGGTAAATGAAGAGATGGTAAATGAAGAGATGGTAAATCATAATGGTAAATATTTGGGCGTTGCCTTCGGCCCAGGCCATCCGCTGCAAGTCCTCGCTTCGCTGCACTTCGTTCCGCTCCGCTGTGGGCTTTCCGCTTCTGTCCTTAACGCGGCTGCGCCATCATCCGCGCCTAAAGTCATTAGTCATCATCCTGCGACAGAACCGCCTGCCGGCTATCAACCGGATCAGCCCAGCCGGCCAAGCTATTAAGCAGGGCTGCCGGCCATGTGGCCGCCTCAGCGGGTTGCATACCGCCTTCGGCATCCTTTTCGCCTTTATATTCTTCTTTATCTATCTCTTTATATTCCTTTTCGCCTTTATATTCTTCTTTATCTATTTCTTTATATTCCTTTTTGGCTTTATATTCTTCTTTATATTCCTCTTTCTCTTCCTTTTCGACTTTTTCCACGGAAATATCTGCTGCTTCCGCTTTGCCGGTGCGTATGGCAAGTACTTTTTTCAGCTGGAGGATGCAGGCGTTGATGGTCGCTATGGTTTTTTCGATGGCCGCTTTCTTCGCGGCGTCCGTTTCGACGAAATGCATAGCGGGCAGCACGCCGGCCACGATGCGGTAGACCTCGTCGAACTGTTGGCGCAGCTGGCGGATGCTCTTATGGCCGGCGCGACTCAGGCCTTCTTTCGCGCGGGCTATGTACAGGGCTTGGAACGCATCGTTGCCGGCCTTGAGGCCAGCCAGCGTGCCGGTCAGCCCCAGCGTGGCGATGTGGGCCGGATAGGGTGCCGCGGACATATCGAGCACGAATTTGCCCAACTCGGCGGTGCTATCCTGATAGTTCTTTTTCAGGCTGTGACGGTAGGGCTGCAACATGAAAGCGACTTCGTCCGCAGCGGACTGCTGCGTTTTACTGCCCGCAGTCAGATAAAATTTCACGGTACGCCTGATGTATCTGAATTCCTTGCCGCGCAAATCGTCTAAGCGTGTCAACTCCTCCGTTTGCTCGTAAGCCCGGTTGGTGAGGTAGACTTCGCCTTCTTTCCGGTGCAACTGATTGAGTTGGTTGCGTTGCGCCATCAGATTCAGCCCGGCGGCTACCGATGGGGTCAATGCGTCGAGTAGGATCTTCTCAAATTCAAAATGTTCCCCGTTGTGGAGGCGCGACAGGGCGACGGTGATCATTTTCTTCATTGTTTCTTGCTTTTTTGGGTTCATTCAATCATGATTCAGCTTTGTTAAGCCTTCGTCTACAAAGATAATTCTTTCTTTGGATAGTACAAGCTCTTTTCCGGGATAAAATATTTTTTTTGAACTTGTCGTACTGCTACGATGACCTCAAAACTTTTTTTTGAACTCGTCGTACTGCTACGACGATCTCAAAACTTTTTTCTGAACTCGTCGTACTGCTACGACGATCTCAAAACTTTTTTCTGAACTCATCGTACTGCTACGACGATCTCAAAACTTTTTTCTGAACTCGTCGTACTACTACGACGATCTCAAAACTTTTTTCTGAACTCGTCGTACTACTACGACGATCTCAAAACTTTTTTTTCTAATCACATCAGGTCATGTGAAGGCTCTCCACACACAGGGCTGCCTAATATTCGTTCTAAAGAATAGTATTACATTTGCTTTCTCTATAAAAAAGGTTGAAGTTATGATGAATCGCATGGAAACAGATGTGAAAAGCCGGCCGGTAATGTTCGTTTCACTCGGGCCGGCCGAAATGGAGCTTATTACACTGAAAGGCTACCGGCATTTGATGCAGGCGGACGTTATTTTATGTCCGGCTACGATGACGGGGAACGGCAAGGCGTCATCCCGTGCGGCAGACATTTTACGCGGGCTGGACGCGTGGAGCGATAAGATCGAGCTGTTTCCGGTTCCCATGAGCAAAGACCGCTCGGCGGCCCTGCCGGTGTACGACAGGATGTGCGAGGCGGCTACGGCCTATCACCGGGCGAAGCGGCGCGTGGCGGTGGTTGCCGAAGGCGATGCGGGGTTTTATTCCTCTATCCATTATGTGTACGAAAAGCTGCACGATGCGGGAATCCCGGTGTTGTGCATCCCCGGCGTCCCGGCTTTTATCGCCTGCGGGGCTGTGGCGGGATTGCATATCGTGCGGCAGGACGAGCGGCTGATGGTTATTCCGGGAAACACAACGGCCGATGAGCTGGCCGGGTTGCTGGAGGCCGGGGTGACGGTTGTCGTGATGAAGCCGAGCCTGTGCGCCGATGAGCTTCGCCGGTTTATTGTCGGGCATCCGGATCATCATTATCATTATTTTGAAAATGTCGGGACGGAAGCGGAATATTATACGCATTGCCGGGATGAATTGCCGGACAGGGCTTTTCCTTATTTTTCACTGATGATTATCCGGAAGACGCGGTAGGCGTTTACGGTTTTTTATTCTCATTTTTGCAGCTCAAAACAGACAAGCGTATGAAAATAGCAGTGTTATTATCGGGTGGCGTGGATAGTTCGGTGGCGGTGCATCTGCTTTGCGAACAGGGATTTAAACCGGATCTGTTCTACATCAAGATTGGCATGGAGGGGGCCGAGAGCCTGAGTTGCTCTTCCGAGGAGGACATCGAGCTGGCGGAAGCCATTGCGCGGCGGTATGGGCTTGGCCTCGAGGTGGTAGACCTTCATGCGCAGTATTGGGAGCGGGTGGTTTCCTATACGCTGGATAAGGTAAGGCAGGGGCTGACACCCAATCCGGATGTGATGTGCAACAAACTGATCAAGTTCGGCTGCTTTGAGGAGCAGGTGGGGCATCGTTATGACAAAACGGCCACGGGGCACTATGCCACGACCCGCGAGATTGACGGCAAGGTGTGGCTGGGCACGGCCAAGGATGCGCTGAAGGATCAAACGGATTTTCTTGCGCAGATCGATTACCTCCAGGTCTCCAAACTCCTCTTCCCGATAGGGCACCTGCTGAAAGCCGAGGTTCGCGACGCGGCGTTGAAGAATAACATCCCTTCTGCGCTCAGGAAAGACAGCCAGGGCATCTGCTTCCTGGGGAAGATTGACTTTGCCGGTTTTATAAAGCGGTATTTCGGAGAACGGGAAGGGAAGATCGTGGAGCTGGAGACCGGACGCGTGGTGGGCAAGCACCGGGGGTACTGGTTCTATACCATCGGGCAGCGCAAAGGCCTGGGGCTGGGTGGCGGGCCGTGGTTTGTGATAAGGAAGGATGTAGACGAAAATACGGTTTATGTTTCCAACGGCTACGATACGGAGAAGCAGTACGGGCGGGACTTTTCGATCGCCGGCTTTCATTTCATCACGGAGAATCCCTGGCCGGATGCGTCCACGGGCGTGGATGTGACGATAAAGGTGCGGCATACGCCGGAGTTCACTCCTGCCGTCCTGAGGTGCAGCGACGGGCTTTACCGGATTGAAAGCCGGGAGAAGATCCAGGGCATATGTCCCGGACAGTTCGGGGTTGTCTACGACCGCGACGCGCAGATCTGCATAGGCGGTGGCGAGATGCGGTTGCCGTAGAGGGAAATCCCCATCCCTATATCCGCAACATTGCCGCCGGCGGTATATTCAATTCCATGCACAGCAACCGCGCAAGCCTCAATGTCGGCTCCGAGCGTCCGGAAATATAATCGCTGATGCGGGAAGGACTTACGCCGATATTGCGGGCGAGTTCACTTTTCGTAATTCCCTTTTCTTCCAGCGAGAGCACGATCAACTCGGACACCGTCGGCTTTTCGACAGAGCAATGCTCTTTTTCGTAAGCGATCACAAGGTTCGACATGACACTCAGCTCCAATGCCTTTTTGTCATTGGCTGGAATATTGTCGTCAACCAAGGGTAAAAGTTCCTCCACCCTTGCAAGTGCAAATTCGTATTGCTCTTTTGTTATCTTGTCCATAATATCTACATTTATATGACTGAACGATCTATTTCTATTCTTCATACGTACCCACAAACCGGATAAAGATATATCCCATTGTAAATTTGATGACCACCACCAGCCTGTGTTTATTCTCTTTGATATTGAAGACATAATGCTGGTTGCCGGCGCAGTCGATAGCCGGAAAGTCAACCTTTATATCCGACAGGTTTTTCCACTCGGCTTTTAAAACAATATGATACCAGCGCTCAAGGGCTACACGCGAATCTTCGCACCCTTTGGTTTCGTAGAACTCTTTTAATTTCCTGTGTGATACAACTCTCATTCGTCGATTATTTAATGTAAAGGTACAGAATAATCTTGAAATATAGAATTGCAACTTTTTCCTATCTTTGCGCTACACTATTATATAATGAATATGGCAGACGATAAGAAGATCATCTTCTCAATGGTTGGCGTAAGCAAAGCCTTCCAACCCAACAAACATGTATTGAAAAACATCTACCTCTCTTTCTTTTACGGCGCCAAGATCGGCATCATCGGCCTCAACGGATCGGGCAAGTCTACGCTGATGAAGATCATCGCCGGGCTGGAAAAATCCTACCAGGGCGAAGTGGTGTTCGCGCCGGGCTATTCGGTGGGCTATCTGGAACAGGAGCCGGCGCTGGACGACGAAAAGACGGTGAAGGAAGTCGTCATGGAAGGCGTACGCCATATCGCCGGTGTTTTGGAGGAATACGAAGCCATCAACCAAAAGTTCGGCGAACCGGAATACTACGAAGACCCCGACAAGATGGAGAAACTCTTTGCCCGCCAGGCCGAACTGCAAGACATGATCGACGCAACGGATGCGTGGAACCTGGACACAAAGCTGGAACAGGCGATGGACGCCCTTCGCTGCCCGCCCGAAAACCAGCCCGTGAAACTCCTGTCGGGAGGCGAACGCCGGCGCGTGGCGCTCTGTCGCCTGCTGCTGCAAAAGCCGGACGTTCTTTTGCTCGATGAACCCACCAACCACCTTGACGCCGAATCCATCGACTGGCTGGAACAACACCTGCAACAGTACGAAGGCACCGTGATTGCCGTAACGCACGACCGCTACTTCCTCGACCACGTTGCCGGATGGATACTCGAACTCGACCGCGGCGAAGGCATCCCGTGGAAAGGAAACTACACCTCCTGGCTGGAACAGAAAACCAAGCGCATGGAAATGGAAGAAAAGACCGTCAGCAAACGCCGCAAAACACTCCAGAGAGAGCTGGAATGGGTGCGCATGGCTCCAAAAGCCCGCCAGGCCAAAGGCAAAGCCCGCCTGAACGCCTACGACAAGCTGCTCAACGAAGACGTAAAGGCGAAAGAAGAAAAACTCGAAATATTCATCCCCAACGGGCCGCGCCTGGGCAACAAAGTGATAGAAGCCATCGGCGTAGCCAAAGCCTACGGCGACAAACTGCTCTTTGACGACCTGAACTTCATGCTGCCGCCAAACGGCATCGTCGGCGTCATCGGCCCCAACGGCGCAGGCAAAACCACACTCTTCCGCCTGATCATGGGACAGGAAACCGCGGACAACGGAGTGTTTGAAGTCGGAGAAACCGTGAAGATCTCCTACGTAGACCAGCAGCACAAAGACATCGACCCCGACAAAAGCGTATACGAAGTCATCTCGGGAGGGAACGAACTCATCCGCATAGGCGGGCGCGACATGAACGCACGCGCATACCTGTCGCGGTTCAACTTCTCCGGAGGCGATCAGGAAAAGCGCTGTAGCGTACTCTCCGGAGGCGAACGCAACCGCCTGCACCTGGCCATCGCACTGAAACAGGAAGGTAACGTGCTGCTGCTCGACGAACCGACCAACGACATCGACGTGAACACGCTGCGCGCGTTGGAAGAAGGCTTGGAAAACTTTGCCGGCTGCGCCGTAGTCATCTCCCATGACCGCTGGTTCCTGGACCGCATCTGCACACACATCCTCGCCTTCGAGGGCGACTCCAACGTGTTCTACTTTGAAGGATCCTATTCCGAATACGAAGAAAACAAACTCCACCGCATAGGAAACAAAGAACCGAAGCGCGTACGATACCGGAAACTGACAAACGACTGACCCCGCATTTTAATTTAACGTATAATACCAAATCAACAAGTAAAATGAAAAAGAAGAATCTTATCCTCTTAGCATTCGTTTGCCTGACGGCAAGCATGAACAGCTACGCTTCGGAACCTTCCGTAAAAGCAATCAAGACCCAAATCCCTTCCCGCCCTGCCGGACAAACCGATGTGCTGGAACTGCGCTGCGACCCCATCCCTACCGTTCGCGTAGGATTCATCGGGCTGGGAATGCGCGGCAAAGGAGCCGTCGACCGCTTTATGGCGATAGAAGGCGTGGAAATAAAAGCCCTCTGCGACCTGGAACAATACAATTTAGACAAGGTACGGGAATCCATCACCAGCCGGAAACGCCCCGCCGCACAGGAATACATCGGCGAAGAAGCATGGAAAGAACTATGCCGGAGAAGCGACATCGACCTCATTTATATATGTACCGACTGGCTGACGCACACCCCCATGGCCGTATATGCCATGGAACAGGGCAAACACGTAGCCATCGAAGTGCCCGCCGCCGTAACGCTCGACGAGTGCTGGCAGTTAGTCAATACAGCCGAAAAAACACGGAAGCACTGCATGATGCTCGAAAACTGCTGCTACGACAAATTTGAACTCGCCACCCTGAACATGGCCCAACAAGGCGTCTTCGGCGAAGTGGTGCACGTAGAAGGAGCATACATCCACGACCTCCGCTCGCTGAACTTCAACGACCGCCTTTCAACAGCGGAAGCGTACGAGCCGGGCACAGGAGCCGAAACGAAGAAAAAACCGGGCCTCATCGGCTACTGGGACTATTGGCGGAAGAAATATAATATCGAACATACCGGCAACCCGTATCCGACGCACGGCCTCGGCCCCGTATGCCAGATCCTGAATATCCACAGAGGCGACAAGATGAACTACTTGGTATCCGTGTCTTCCAACCAGTTCGGCATGACCGGATACGCCGGAAAGAGATTCGGGAAAGATTCCCCCGAAGCCAAACAAACCTACCAGCTGGGCGACATGAATACAACGATCATCAAAACGGAAAAAGGCAAAACCATCATGATCCAGCACGACGTGACCAGCCCGCGCCCATACAGCCGCATACACTTGGTGAGCGGAACCCAGGGCTTCGCCCAGAAATATCCCGTTCGCCAGATCGCATTGGACAGCCACTATGCGCTGCCGAGAGCCGAAATGGATTCCGTCCTGCAAGCCTACGAACATCCCTTCTATAAAGAAGCCGGAAAACAAGCCGCCGAATTGGGAGCCATCGCCCACGGAGGAATGGACTACATCATGGACTACCGCTTGGTGTACTGTCTGCGCAACGGCCTGCCGCTCGACGAAGATGTGTACGACGCGGCGGAATGGTCTTGCCTGGCTCCCCTGACGGAAATGTCGGTAGCCAACAACGGAGCGCCCGTGGAAATCCCCGACTTCACCCGCGGAGCATGGAATAAGTTGCAGGGACTGAAATTCGCCCAGTAACAGAAACCGGCCATATAATATATATAGTAAGAGAGGCTGTACACCGCACGCGGTGAACAGCCTCTCTTACTGTTATAATAATTTGGGTGTTGCCTGCGGCCAGGACCAACTGCTGCAAGTCCTCGCTCCGCTCCGGATTAAAAACTCACATAACAAAACACTGTACAGGCCGGCGTGTTCTCCGCAGAACAGCCGGTATCCAGCAACATATGTCTTTTAATTATAAGTGGTAAATGGAGCTGTTTCTCCGAATAAGAAAATAATCCCGGCGTTTGCTTGACAATCAGTTGGGATTATAGTATTTTTACCGTCACCTTGAAAACACGGTCTGTAGGCCTGAAGCGGGGGAATAAAATAACTAACTAACATACAAAACAATGAGAATCTCAAAAGTAAAAGTAAAAGTAGAAGGAAAAGTGGAGGAAGATATGGTGCTGATGCACCGCAATCAAGGCGGAGGAATGTTGGTTTTTGAAACGGACAACAGAAAAGATCCGAAAACCGAATATGTTTTGAAAGCCAAGAAAGGAGATGGCCAACCGTTTGAATTAAGCGTTAAAAACAAGACGTTGATAAAAAAGGAAAGTATTAAAGGATCCAAGGGCAGAAATGAAAAAGCCGAATGTGAACAGCAGAAAAAGGATTGGCGTGATATAGAAAATATGATCAAGGGGAAGTCTGATTTTAATGTGTCCATTACCAAGGAGCGGATAGAAAAATGCCTGAACCATAAGTTTCGGCAGCTGGTAAAATACAAAGCCGCCGACGGGGAGGAACAATCTTTTTGCCTTGCCGACCTTATTCTTGAAGCCATAGCGAAAAAGGACAAAAACAAACTGCGACCGTATTTTTGTTGGAAAGAGTGGTTCATCGAAACGAAATGCAAAAACCTACAGAAATCCGTTGAAAACAACTGTATCCGGACAGACCAAGACAAAACAAACTTTAGCCGGCGTAAACAAGCCTTGCAGAAATGGAGCGACGAACTGATACAAAACAAAAAAATAAACCTGGACGAATGCCACAATTCATATCAGATTGACGAGTTGGCAGAAAAACTGAAAGCTGTTGTCCGGCCGGAAAAAAACAGCAACGAATACCATCGCGCCTTGAAAGCCGCTTTGCAAAAGCACCAGAGAGAAGCGGTATTTGGCACCAAAGACGCTCCCCAAAAGCGTGAAGACAATCAGCTCTACGCCTATAACCTCGAAGTGGTGAAGTACCTCGAACATTATTTCCCCATCAAAAAATCGAAACGTAGCGCTTCCAATCCGGATTATTACCTAAGGTTGGATACCATTAAAAATGCCATCCAGTACCAGTTGGAAAATGCCGTTCGCTCCGGCTTGCTTCAGCAAGGGAAATTTACCTGCCATGAAGACGGGCGCTTGAAAGACAGCATCGACAGCAAAAAATTATCGGAACAAAAAGCAGACGAAGCCTTTGCACTTAACCTCATTGGGAGCTGTGCTTTTGCGGCAAATAATATCCGCAATATAGTCGATCCGAAGCAAGAAAATGATATTCTATCTCAAGATATAGGTGAGAAAAGTTTGTCGGATGGTAACATCGAAATATTTCGCCTTTTTTATGGGGATAGGATTACCAAAAAAGAAGTAGGAGTAAAAGGACTTCAGGCCATGCAAGCCGCTGTTGTGAATATACGAAACGAAGTTATACATTATAGGCTTGCTCCGTTGAACAATATATTCAATACCGGAAAATCATCCCGTGATTTTACCGCAACCATTTTTCAACGTTTGCTGAAAGACGAAATCGAAAATGCTTCCGCTGCTTTTGCCCAACAGCTGAAAACAGGCGGCGTGCTGACTTATTTTTCACCCGGCGTGCTCATCCGATTTCTGGAGACATCCGAATTTAAGTTGTACCGCTCGGTTGTTCCGTTTGCGCCCGGATTCAAGAACGTGATGAAAAGGGGTATGAACTACCAGAACGCGACAAAGGATAAGGATGATGATTTTTACGATTTGGGATTGTCGCTCTACCTGGATAAACCCAGTTTCGCAAACGAAGAAAAAAAAGAAGGATGGGATGCCCGTTATTTCCTGTTGAAAACGATTTATAACAACCTGTTCCTGCCGGCATTCACGAAAGATGGGGATATATTTAAGGATGTTGTGGGTTTTGTATTGAAGAAAAATGAAAAATATGCTCAACGTTCAAAGAATCAACAGGATCAACGTTCAAGGAATAAGTATGCTTATGCTTTCAACGGCATCAGGTCTATGAAGGATGAGGAATCTATTGTCCACTACATGGCCTACATACAAAGCCATTTGAGGCTGGAAGCAAGCAAAAAGGAAGATTCGGATAAATCGAAGAACATTAATTTCGAGAAGTTTGTGTTGCAGGTTTTTGTCAAAGGGTTTGATACGTTTATGGGTGATCCTAATTTTGAGTTTGTAAAAAGCATCCCGTCGGAGAAACAAATCAATGGCAGCAGCAAGCAGGAAGAGGCTTACAATCTGAACAAGCTGGAAGGCGAAATCAAAGATAAAATCAAGCTAAAGGAATCGTCCATTAAGAGTGGGGAGAACGCCCATATTGCTTTCTATACCTTCTGCAAACTGTTGAACGCTTCGTACTTGAGCACCCTGCGCAACGAAATAATTAAATACCAGAGTGCGCAACAAACAGAACAATACAAGCATTTGCTGGCTATTATCGAATTGTGCATGTTGTCTGCCGATGTTGTCTCGAATGAATACACGAAATATTATACGGATAAAGCGGGTTACCTCGTCAGGCTGAAGCCTTATATCGAAGAGGGCGAAAACATAGAAAAATGGGACGACCTCTATGTACAGTCTTACGAGGAAACACCTGTTATTCACGGGCAGATAGAGTTGGCTTTCAAGTATGGAACGGAAAATCTGCTGAGAGAGATAATCGGACAGAATAATAAGTTCCGGATACGGGAAGAAGAATTTAGTACATGGAAAAAAATGAGGGAAGAAAAGGGTGAGAAACAGATAAAGAGGGACTCGCTGCATAAAGATTGGCAGAGAGCAAAAAACAATAAAAAGGATAGAGCTTTTATCGAAAAACATGGAGCTAATTATAAAACCTTCTGCCGGGCCATTGACAAATACAACTGGCTCGACAACAAGCTGCACTTTGTCCACCTGAAAGACCTGCACAACCTGACCATTGAAATATTGGGGCGCATGGCCGGCTTTACCGCCCTGTTCGAACGCGATCTTCAGTATATATGCAAAAACAGGAAGGTCAGTGAAGATAAAGAACGGATAGAAAAATTGGATTTTGAAAAAAAATTACCTTGGTTTGATGATGAGGAAAAAAACTACCTGAAAGAAATAGTTTTGTACGAAAACTATCGTGATGTTCGCAATTATATTGCCCACTTCAACCACCTGACAACCACCGGAGAGGATTATTCCATTATTGGCCTGCTCAACGAGCTTCGGGAATTGTTTTTCTACGACCGCAAGCTGAAAAATGCGGTATCCAAATCTATTATTGATTTGTTCGACAGGCACGGTATGATACTGAAACTGAAATTTGAGGCCGCCAACCATCACTTGATAGTAGAAAGCATAACGCCTAAAAAGATTACACACCTGGGCGGTGGGAAAATTAAGAATGAAAAAGGGGTGAAAGAAGCAATAACCACCAATCAGGTACATCCTGATTATTGCGAGATATGCAGAGAGCTGTTGGAATATGAAAAAGCCAAGAAAGTAGATTAAGGCTATTCGGGAAAATAGTGTATTTTTGTTCTTTGAAATAATGAATGTATTACTGTATATCAGAGTTATAAGCTGATAAGGTGTAAACTATCCCAAAAGTGAAGGGAACTACAACT
>JAITSN010000057.1 GCA_031287715.1 Mediterranea sp. (in: CFB group bacteria) | reverse complement strand
AATAATTGCAACTATCTATATTAATTACTCTTACGTTCGCTGGGATGTCCTTATTGTTCCCATGCGTATGTTAAAAAAAAGTAGGAGCATACGCCCACGCTAACAACTCCTGTTCGATTGGAATTGCCTGCGAAGGCGGGTTAAATACCCTTGGTTTTCCCAGTGATACCCGTACGCTAAACCAGCGCATTTCTTTGCAATTGTTAGTAGCTTCCCTCAAAGAGGATCTTCCGGGTGTCCGGCCATCGTGATTTGAGTTCCGATTTGGAATGTACCGGACCGGTTTAACAGAGCAATCATCAAAATAAAAGGAGAGAATATGAAAAAGAAGGGAAAGAACTTGTCGCAAATGGCAAAAGGGAAGATCAGAGAATCGTTGGCCAAACGGGATTCAAAAGACTGGTTTTTAAAAGCGGATCATCCAGCCGGAATCCAGCCTATTAATAACTACTATTACTAATCAAGAAGATGAAAAAGAAAAGAAGAAAGAAAGAACGTCCGCTTTAGCCTTGTTTTATGGCATCGTTGTGGGAATCTTTATCAGAAAAGACTTCAAAAATGCGTTAAGTTCCTTTGATGGGCTAATGAACAAGACCTGCAAAATCATAAAACAAAAAAGGCTTATTGTTTGAATAAGAAAAAGTTATAGCTTAACTAAACGACATTGAATGGTAAATTGTAAATTGTAAATGGCAAAGCTCTGCTTATTTAGATAAAAAGGTTAAATTTGCAATCTAAAAATGTTTTTATACAGCATGATGCAATTGGATACACTCACCGCCGTATCTCCCATTGACGGTCGATATAGAGGAAAAACGGAAGCATTGGCCGCTTATTTTTCCGAATATGCTTTGATCAAATACCGTGTACAAGTAGAAATCGAATACTTTATTGCTTTGTGCGAGCAGCCTTTGCCGCAACTTGACGGCATAGACAAAGGCGTCTTTGATGTATTGCGTGATGTCTATCGTAACTTCGGCAAGAAAGATGCCGAACGCATCAAGGAGATTGAAAGCGTAACCAACCATGATGTCAAAGCGGTTGAGTATTTTCTGAAAGAAGTATTTGATGCGCTGGGCGGAATGGAGAACTACAAAGAATTTATCCATTTCGGATTGACATCACAAGACCTCAATAATACCTCCGTTCCATTGTCGCTGAAAGAAGCGCTGGACAACGTATATTATCCGCTGCTGGAAGATCTGATAGCCGTGCTGAAGGCATATGCCGGCGAGTGGGCAAACGTGCCGATGCTCGCAAAAACGCACGGACAGCCGGCCTCTCCTACGCGGCTGGGCAAGGAAGTTATGGTGTTTGCCTATCGTCTGGATACGCAGTACAGGGAACTGAAGAAGTGCGAGATCACAGCTAAGTTTGGCGGTGCAACCGGAAACTTCAATGCGCATCATGTTGCCTATCCGCAATACGACTGGAAAGCATTTGGGAATGACTTTGTGAAAAACAGCCTGGGATTGACGCGTGAAGGATATACCACACAGATTTCCAACTACGATTCGCTGGCGGCAGTATTCGATGCCATGAAACGCATCAATACCGTTATGATCAATATGAATCGTGACTTTTGGCAGTATATCTCAATGGAATATTTCAAGCAAAAGATCAAGGCAGGAGAAGTGGGGTCGAGCGCCATGCCGCATAAAGTGAATCCGATTGACTTTGAAAATGCAGAAGGGAATCTGGGTATGGCGAATGCCGTATTTGAACATCTCTCCTCTAAACTTCCGGTATCACGCTTGCAGCGCGACCTGACAGACTCTACCGTGCTGCGCAACATCGGCGTTCCTTTCGGACACACCGTGATTGCCATGCAAAGCTCGCTGAAAGGGCTGGGGAAACTGTTGCTGAACGAAGCAGCTATATATCATGATTTGGACAATTGCTGGAGCGTTGTGGCAGAAGCCATCCAGACGATTCTTCGCAGAGAAGGATATCCGGATCCGTATGAAACGCTGAAGACTTTAACACGTACAAACGAAGCCGTAAATGAAAGATCAATGAAAGAATTTGTCGAAGGGCTAAATGTCAGTGAAGATGTCAAGAAAGAATTGAGAGCGATCACTCCGCATACATATATAGGGGTTTAAGCGTAACTTTTGGAGAATATAGTTTTAAATGTGAGATAATAACCTAATTAAAGGCCGTGAGGCCACAACTGCAATTTTATTCGAATAAAAATTATGAATACAGAAAACGAAAATTGGCGCAACAACTCTAATGAAGAAAATAGAGACGCTAACCGGGATGGTAACAGAACTTTTAACAGAGACGGATACAACCGTCGAGATGACAACCGCTCTTCTTACAACAGAGAGAGCAACTACAATCGTGAAGGAGGAGGATATTCAAACCGTTTTTACGGCGATCGTCCGCAACGCCCACCTTATAATAAATATGGAAACAATGATCGCGGAGGATATAGCTCGGATCGCCCCCAGCGTTCATTTAACCGCGATGATAATCGCCCGCCGTATAACCGCGAAGGTGGCGAACGTCCGTATCGCCCGCGCTTCAACCCGAACGAAGGCGGTGAACAACGTCCGCGCTTCAACCGTGAAGGAGGCGGCGAACGTCCGCGCTTCAACCCGAATGACGGCGGCCAGCGCCCCTATGGCGAACGCCGCCCGAACAATCAAGACAGACCAAGCTGGAGAAACAATGACGGCGGCGGTGACAGGCCGCGCTATAACAACAACAGGCCTTCGGACGGAGGCTATGGCTCACCCTACAATAACAGAGGAGGAGATGCCCGCCCGTATCGCCCCAGATTCCAACCGAATAACGGCGGAGGATATCAGCAAGGAAGATTCCGCCCGCGCACAAACGATTACGATCCGAATGCCAAGTATTCCCAGAAGAAACGCATCGAATACAAGGAACAGTTCGTGGATCCGAACGAACCTATCCGCCTGAATAAATACTTGGCCAATGCAGGCATTTGCTCCCGCCGTGAAGCTGATGAATTTATCACGGCAGGAGTTGTCTCTGTGAACGGTGAAGTTGTTACCGAGCTGGGAACCAAGATCAAACGTAACGATGTGGTGAAATTCCATGAAGAAAATGTAAGCATCGAACGTAAAATATATATCCTGTTGAACAAACCTAAAGACTGCGTTACCACCTCGGACGATCCGCAAGACCGCAAGACCGTAATGGATTTTGTGAAAAACGCATGCAACGAACGTATCTATCCCGTAGGACGCCTTGATCGCAACACAACGGGTGTTCTTTTACTGACCAACGATGGCGACCTGGCTTCTAAACTGACACATCCGATGTTCATGAAAAAGAAGATCTATCATATTGTGACGGATAGAAATGTAACCAAAGCAGAAATGGATCAAATTATGGCAGGCATAAAGCTGGACGACGAAGTGATCCGGGTAGATGACATCAGCTATACGGATGAGTTTAAACGTAACATGATCGGTATCGAAATTCACACAGGCCAAAACCGTGTGGTACGCCGTATTTTTGAAGCGATAGGCCACAGAGTGATCCGGCTTGACCGCGTTTATTTTGCCGGATTAACCAAGAAAGGCTTGAGACGCGGCGACTGGCGCTACCTGACAGAACGGGAAGTGAACTTCTTGAAAATGGGTTCATTCAACTAATAAATGAAATGAGTAATCTATAACCAATATATGGAAAGGATCAGTAGAACAAAAATTGCAGACTTGCAGGCTTATGAACAGTTTGGCGTGAAAGTAAATGTGAAAGGCTGGGTACGCACCCGCAGAGGTAGTAAACAAATAAATTTCATCGCTCTGAATGATGGTTCTACGATAAATAGTATACAGGTCGTTGTCAATCTGGAGAACTTCGACGAAGAAATGCTCAAGCTGATCACTACCGGTGCATGTCTGAGCGTAAACGGCATATTGACCGAATCAGTCGGGTCGGGACAGAGAACCGAAGTGCAGGCTACTGAGATTGAGGTGTTAGGAGTATGTGACAATACATATCCGCTCCAAAAAAAAGGCCACTCCATGGAGTTCCTCCGTGAAGTAGCCCATCTCCGCCCCCGTACCAACACCTTTGGCGCTATATTCCGTATCCGCCACCACATGGCAATGGCCATTCACCGCTTTTTTCATGAAAGAGGATTCTTTTATTTCCATACCCCGATCATTACAGGGTCGGACTGTGAAGGGGCAGGGCAAATGTTCCAAGTAACTACTATGAACTTGTATGATTTGAAAGAAGATGATCAGGGTTCTATTGACTACAAGGAAGATTTTTTCGGAAAGCAAACCAGCCTGACCGTATCCGGTCAGCTTGAAGGCGAATTGGCGGCGATGGCTCTGGGGGCTATTTATACGTTTGGACCTACGTTCCGTGCCGAAAACTCGAACACGCCACGCCACCTGTCCGAGTTTTGGATGATTGAACCTGAAGTTGCCTTCTATGAGATCGAAGAAAACATGGACCTGGCCGAAGACTTCATTAAATACTGTTTGCAATGGGCGCTGGATAACTGTATGGACGATATTCAATTCCTGAATGGAGCAAGGAAACATCTATATAAAAATGAAGAAGCGGATGACTTGATTGAACGTCTGCGATTCATTTTAGATAATAAATTCATTCGCCTGAGCTATACGGAAGGGGTTGAGATTCTTGAAAAAGCTATAGCTAACGGGCACAAATTTGAATTTCCCATTTTCTGGGGAGCAGACTTGGCTTCGGAACATGAGCGCTATTTGGTTGAAAATCATTTCAAGTGTCCGGTGATCCTGACTGACTATCCGAAAGAAATCAAATCGTTCTATATGAAACAGAACGAAGACGGAAAGACAGTTCGAGCAATGGATGTGCTTTTCCCGAAAATCGGAGAGATCATTGGCGGTTCACAGCGTGAAGAAGATTACGAAAAACTATCTTGTCGCGCTGTGGAAATGGATGTGCCAACAAAAGATATCTGGTGGTATCTGGACACCCGTCGCTTTGGGACAGCTCCACACTCAGGCTTTGGGCTTGGATTTGAACGCCTGTTGCTTTTTGTAACCGGAATGAATAACATCCGTGACGTGATACCTTTTCCACGTACTCCGAATAATGCAGAGTTTTAATCGCACCCAACCCGTTTCTGTAAAGGGATAAGCACAAATAGCGCTCAAAGTGTCAGAATGTTGACCTTGACACGCTTTTCCTCTGTCCAAGAAACAATAAGAATAATTTGGTGATTAGGAGAAAACAACTACCTTTGCAAGCCTATTATTAAAATTGATAAAATATTAATTCATAGCAATTTAGCATCCCTTTGTCCGAGGGAACTAAAAATGCAGTGAAGAATTTAGTAGTAACAATTAAAAATTTTCTAAAGTGGATACTTTAAGTTACAAGACCATTTCTGCAAACAAAGAAACTGCAACCAAAAAATGGGTTGTCGTTGACGCTACCGACCAGATTTTAGGTCGGCTCGGCTCGAAAGTTGCGAAATTATTGAGAGGAAAGTACAAACCAAATTTCACTCCTCATGTAGACTGCGGTGATAATGTGATTATTATCAATGCAGACAAAGTAAAATTAACCGGAAACAAATGGAATGACAGAATATATCTGTCATATACCGGTTATCCTGGCGGTCAAAGAGAAATTACTCCTGCCCGTTTGCAGTCAAAACCTAATGGCGACGACAAATTGCTCAGAAAAGTAGTCAAGGGTATGCTCCCTAAGAACAAATTAGGCGCTAAATTGCTCGGAAACATGTACGTATATGCCGGAGGCGAACACAAACATGCTGCGCAAAGCCCTGAAACAATTGATATAAACTTATTTAAATAAGAGACAATGGAAGTAATAAACGCATTAGGTAGACGTAAAAGCGCGATCGCTCGCATATATGTAAGCGAAGGTACCGGAAAGATCACTATCAATAAGCGCGACCTTACTCAGTATTTCCCATCTTCTATTCTTCAATATGTTGTAAAACAACCATTGAACAAGATTGGTGTTGCTGAGAAATATGACATCAAAGTAAACTTGGGTGGCGGTGGTTTCACCGGCCAGTCACAGGCTTTACGCTTGGCTATCGCCCGCGCATTGGTGAAGATCAATCCGGAAGACAAAGCCGCTCTTCGTGCAGAAGGCTTCATGACCCGCGATCCACGTGCAGTAGAACGTAAGAAAGCCGGCCAGCCGAAAGCTCGTAAAAGATTCCAGTTCAGTAAGCGCTGATCCGGTTTGCGATTTAACTGTTTACAATTGGAATTACAATATCGTTCTGTATATCTATTGTTTAATGGCAAATCGTTCTGTTTAGTATCTAAACTACTGGGACCCAATGTAATGGTTACTCAGCGGTTGGTTTAGAAAAACAAAAAAGAAAGTAAACAATTTATTAAAAAGAAAAACAATGTCAAGAACTAATTTTGATGTATTATTGGAAGCCGGTTCACACTTCGGACACTTAAAAAGAAAGTGGAATCCGGCAATGGCTCCTTATATTTTCATGGAACGCAATGGTATTCATATCATTGACCTTCACAAAACTGTAGCTAAAGTTGATGAAGCAGCTGATGCTTTGAAACAAATCGCTAAATCAGGCAGGAAAATACTTTTTGTTGCTACTAAAAAACAAGCTAAGCAAGTTGTGGCCGACAGGGCTGCTGCTATAAATATGCCTTATGTTATCGAACGCTGGCCAGGTGGCATGTTAACAAATTTCCCCACTATCCGTAAGGCTGTTAAGAAAATGGCTACTATCGACAAATTGACGAATGATGGTACATATTCAAATCTTTCCAAGAGAGAAATTCTTCAAATCTCACGCCAACGCGCCAAATTGGAAAAGAACTTAGGATCAATTGCAGACTTGACCCGTTTGCCTTCCGCTCTTTTCATCATTGACGTAATGAAAGAACACATCGCCGTTCGCGAAGCTAACCGTTTGGGTATTCCTGTATTTGCTGTTGTTGATACAAACTCGGATCCTTCAAACGTCGACTTCGTAATTCCTGCAAATGATGACGCCACAAAATCTATTGAAGTAATCCTGAACGCTTGTTGCGACGCTATCGCAGAAGGTCTTGAAGAAAGAAAAGCCGAAAAGGTCGATATGGAAATAGCAGGTGAAACCCTTGCTATTGCTAACAAAGGCAAAAGAAAATCAACGAAAGCAAGACTTGATAAATCCGACGAAGAAGCAATAAACGCTGCCAAAGCAGCTGCTTTCATCAAGGAAGATGAAGAGGCTTAATATAATATTAACTATTAGCTACTAACTACTAAAAATATATGGCACAAGTTACTATGGCAGAAATCACTCACTTGCGTAAAATGACAGGCGCAGGTATGATGGACTGCAAGAATGCTTTGATAGAAGCCGAATGTGATTTCGACAAAGCAGTAGAAATTATTCGTAAAAAGGGACAAGCTGTTGCTGCAAAACGTTCTGATCGTGATGCTGCAGAAGGTTGTGTATTAGCAAAAAGCGCAGATGGATTTGCGGCGGTCATTGCCTTGAAATGTGAAACGGACTTCGTGGCCAAGAACGCTGATTTCGTAGCTTTGACACAAGAAATCCTGGACTTGTCTATCGCTAATCAATCTGTAGATTTGGCTGCTGTAAACGCTTTGGCTTTAGGCAAAGGAACTGTTGCCGATGTAGTTGTTGACCGTAGCGGCATTACAGGTGAAAAAACCGAACTGGATGGTTACGCCTTCGTAAAAGGTGCAACTACAGTTGCTTATATCCACCCGGGAAATAAATTGGCTACTATCGTGGCTTTCAATCAAGCTGGTGTGGACTATCAGGTTGCCCGCGACGTGGCTATGCAAGTTGCGGCTATGAACCCCATCTCAATTGATAGAGCAAGCATTCCTGCCGACGTTCTTGAAAAAGAAAGAGCAATTGCTGCTGAAAAAGCCCGTGAAGAAGGTAAACCGGAAAGTATAATCGAAATGATTGCCGAAGGCCGTATTAGCAAATTCTACAAAGAAGTATGTTTGCTGGAACAGGAATTTGTAAAAGATCCCAAGAAGACAATTGCCCAGTACCTTGACGGCGCAAGCAAAGGTTTGACTGTAACAGACTTCAAGCGCTTTACGTTGAACGTTGAATAATCAATAGGAACAGCGTGAAGTGAACCCCAAAGTTTGGACGGATTAATAATATTATCTTGCATGAGTTCGGTATTTTACCGGACTCATGTTGTTTAAAGCGGTCTTTATCCGCTTGTTTATTGTAATAGTCAATAAAATTGGGGCTTTAGAACTCGCTGGAGAAGTGGAAGCGGATGTGCTTGAAATCTATTTGGGCCATTTGTAAAACGTAGGCGCTGTCGGCAAGGAAGACGTCTCTTCCCTCCCGGTCTTTGGCCATGTACTGGAACTTGCGTTTCTTGAAGACTTCCAGCTCGGTGGGATTGTCGCTCTCGATCCAGCACGCTTTATAGAGGCTTAGCGGTTCCCAACGGCAAGATGCGTTGTACTCGTGCAGCAGGCGGTACTGGATTACTTCGAACTGTAGTTGCCCCACGGTTCCAATGATTTTCCGCCCGTTGAATTGGTTCACAAACAGTTGGGCCACTCCCTCGTCCATCAGTTGGTCGATTCCTTTAGAGAGTTGTTTTTGCCGCATAGGGTCGGTGTTTTCGATGCACTTGAACATTTCGGGCGAGAAGCTGGGTAGGCCTCTGAAGTGCAGTTGTTCGCCCCCGGTGAGGGTGTCGCCGATTTTGAAGGTGCCGCCGCTGTCGGGCAGGCCGATGATGTCGCCCGCCCACGCTTCGTCTACCGTGGTTTTGCGTTGTGCCATGAATTGCGTGGGCGACGAGAAGCGCAGTGTTTTGTTGCGGCGGACGTGCAGGTATGGGGCGTTGCGGGCGAACTTGCCGGAGCATACTTTGCAGAATGCCACGCACGAGCGGTGGTTCGGGTCGATATTGGCCGTGATTTTGAAGATGAATCCCGTAAAGCCGGCTTCGTCGGGGTGTACCGTGCGTTCTTCGGCGGGCACCGGTCGCGGACTGGGGGCTATCTGCACGAAGCAGTCCAACAGTTCTTGCACGCCGAAGTTGTTCAGCGCGGAGCCGAAGAATACCGGGGCCAAGTTGCCCGACAGGTAGTCTGCCGTTGTTGTAAACGGGGGGTATACCCCGTCGATGAGTTCCAGATCGGCCCGCAGCCTCCCGGCCTCCCCGTCGCCGATATGTTTTTCTAAGGCGAGGCTGTGGATGTCAAGTTCCACCTTCTCGGTAACCACTTGTTTAGAGGGCTGGTAGAGATCGAGTTTGCCTTCGTATATGTTATAGACGCCTTTGAAGCGGAGGCCTTGCCCAACGGGCCACGACAGTGGGCGGACGGCGATCTTCAGTTCTTCTTCCAGCTCGTCGAGCAGGTCGAACGGATCGCGGCCTTCCCTGTCCATCTTGTTGACAAAGACGATGACGGGCGTCTTGCGCATCCGGCACACTTCCATCAGCTTGCGCGTTTGCGCTTCCACCCCTTTGGCCCCGTCCACAACGATGATCACGCTGTCCACAGCCGTCAGCGTGCGGAACGTATCTTCGGCAAAGTCCTGGTGGCCGGGCGTGTCGAGGATGTTCACTTTGTAATCGCCATAATCGAACTCCATCACCGAAGTGGTTACCGAGATGCCGCGTTGCTTCTCGATCTCCATCCAGTCGCTGGTTGCCGTTTTCTTTATTTTGTTACTCTTCACGGCACCGGCCACTTGTATTTGCCCTCCGAAAAGGAGCAGCTTTTCCGTAAGTGTTGTCTTGCCCGCATCGGGGTGCGAGATGATGGCAAACGTTCGCCTTCTTTCTATTTCGCTCTTCACTTCTACTATTCTTTATAGGGTAGACAGGCAGCCGGCCAGGGCGTCTTCCCAGTGGGGGATTCTCAAACCGAATGTCTTTTTGATCTTTGCCTTATCCAACACGGAGTAGTGCGGACGTGCCGCCTTTGCCGGATAGTCGGCCGTATGGATGGGGTTCACCCGGCAGTCTGCATTTGTCAGGCGGCATATGGCCACCGCAAAGTCATACCACGAGCAAACGCCTTCATTGCTGAAGTGATAGATTCCCGGCACGAACTCTTCTTCCATGATGGTGTAGATGGCCTTGGCCAGGTCGCCGGCGTAGGTCGGGGTTCCAATCTGGTCAAAGACCACGCCGACCGAATCGCGTTCCCGCTGCAAGCGGAGCATCGTTTTCAGAAAGTTGTTCCCGGAGGTAGAATACAGCCATGAGGTACGGATCACCATGGCCCGCTCGCAGCGTTCCATCACAAGTTGCTCGCCGGCCAGCTTCGCCGCTCCATAAGCGGTAGCCGGGCAAGTCGGCGAGTCTTCCCGGTAGGGAATGTGGCCCGTCCCGTCAAATACATAATCGGTGGATATGTGTATGAGGGCGGCGCCGTACTTCTTTGCCACACCGGCCAGGTGGCCCGGCGCAATGCAGTTCAGGAGGTCGTTCGACTCCCGGTTTTCTTCTGCCGCATCCACGGCCGTATAGGCGGCACAGTTAACGATCAGATCGATCTTGTGCCGGTTCACGAAACCATCCACAGCCTGCACGTTGCAAATATCCAGATCTTCCACATCCGTGAAAAAGTAACGATGCTGGGCGTTGGTTTCGGCAAGCGTGCGCATCTCTGTACCCAACTGTCCGTTGGAACCGGTAATCAATATATTCATATCTTTAAATTTTAGTCTGTCCGTCGTACGCATCCCGCCACGCCTAATAAAGCGAAGCGCCCAGGAGGGTAAATACAAAGCCAAGGGCGGAAGCCACGATGACCACCACCCCGATAATACGGTTAATCAACCAGATACCTTTCAGGTTAAACCGGCTGCGCACCTTGTTTATAAAATACGTAATCCCAAACCACCAAATCAACGCCCCCAGAAATATGGCCAGGTATCCGGCCAGCTGCTCTCCCACAGGTATCCCGGGCAGCACAAACGCAAAGCGCGCGAACAAACCGATAAACAGGAAGATAATCAACGGATTGGAAAGCGTTACCAGAAAAGCAGTGATGAGGTTGTGCAAGTAGGTGCCTTTGTTGCCGGAAACAGGGCGTATAGACTGCACCGGATTGCTTCGATATGTATAGATACCAAACGCCAGCAGCATCACACTTCCCAAAAGCTGCAAGTAGAGGATATTGGCATTAATGAAGTCGAAGATAAAGCTCATGCCGTATCCCGTCAGCAACGCATAGATAATATCGCTGCAAGAGGCGCCCAAGCCTGTGGCGAAACCATACCACCGCCCTTTATTGAGCGTGCGCTGTACGCAAAGAATGCCTACGGGTCCCATGGGTGCAGACACCACAATGCCCGTGATAAAGCCTTTAATCAATAAGTCTACTATGGTAACTTCTATCTGAAACATGCCGCAAATATCGTACTTTTTTTAGAATATGGAGAACAGTAAGCCGCAGAATTTTACATACCTTTACGCCGCATTAAAGCTGGAATTTTTATTATAATAATAAGATATACACATGATTATCTTCTTTAAAACCCGATCCGGTACAGTGGTTGCCGTGGAAAGCAGAAAGCAGCTGACTTCCGAAGACAACAGGAAATTGAGTTGGCTTTTAGGTGAAGCAACACCCGAAAACCGGAGCCGTCTGGAAGGCTGTTTCATCGGTCCGAGACGTGAAATGATCACCCCGTGGAGCACCAACGCCGTAGAGATCGTTCTGAACACAGGCGTCGAAGACATAACCCGCATGGAAGAATATTTCCCCGTACAAGACAGTTGCGCCGAACACGACCGGATGCTGCAACGCACATACGACGGGTTGGACCAAAACCTGTTCCACACCGACCGCCAACCCGAACCCATCCGTCTCATCGACGACCTCGAAGCATACAACGAACAAGAAGGCCTGGCTCTGTCGGGCGAAGAGATTGAATACCTCAAGAAGGTAGAACAAGACCTCGGGCGCAAGCTGACCGATTCCGAAGTCTTCGGCTTTGCACAGATCAATTCCGAGCACTGCCGCCACAAGATCTTCGGGGGAACATTCGTTATAGACGGCCAAGAGATGGAATCGTCGCTCTTCCGGCTGATCAGGAAAACCACAGAGGAGAACCCCAACAAGATCATATCCGCCTATACAGACAATGTGGCCTTCGCCCAAGGGCCGGTTGTCGAACAGTTCGCACCGGCAAGCCACGCCGCACCGGACTACTTCGTCATCAAAGACATCAAAACCGTGATCTCGCTCAAGGCGGAAACGCACAACTTCCCCACGACCGTAGAACCATTCAACGGAGCATCCACCGGAACAGGAGGAGAGATCCGCGACCGCATGGCCGGAGGCAAAGGATCATGGCCCATTGCCGGAACAGCGGTCTACATGACGGCCTACCCGCGCACGGCGGAAGGCCGCGAATGGGAAGAACTGCTGCCCGTACGCAAATGGCTCTACCAAACACCCGAAGAGATCCTGCTCAAAGCATCCAACGGAGCCTCCCAGTTTGGAAACCACTTCGGGCAACCCCTGATCTGCGGGTCGGTACTGACCTTTGAACACCACGAAAACAACGAACGCTACGGATACGACAAAGTCATCATGCTAGCCGGAGGCGTAGGCTACGGCACGCAACGCGACTGCCTGAAAGGAACCCCCCAAACCGGCAACAAGATCGTAGTGATTGGCGGCGATAACTACCGGATCGGCCTCGGCGGAGGATCCGTATCGTCGGTCGATACCGGACGCTATAGCAGCGGCATCGAACTCAATGCCGTACAACGCGCCAATCCCGAAATGCAAAAACGGACCTACAACGTTGTACGCGCCCTCTGCGAAGAAGACGAAAACCCCATCGTATCCATACACGACCACGGCTCGGCAGGACATGTGAACTGCCTGTCCGAACTGGTTGGCGACAGCGGCGGACGAATCGACATGGGCAAGCTGCCCGTGGGCGACAAAACCCTGTCTGCCAAAGAGATCATCGTCAACGAATCGCAAGAACGCATGGGACTGCTGGTGAAAGAAGAAGCCGTCGGACACGTAAGCCGGATAGCCGAACGCGAACGCGCCCCGATGTACGTCGTAGGCGAAACCACCGGCGACCGCCAATTCACCTTCCGGCAAGCAGACGGCGGATGCCCGTTCGACCTGCCCGTAGACAAAATGTTCGGCGCATCGCCCAAAACCTACATGCGCGACAACACCGTGGAACGCCGCTACCAAAACCCGGACTACCAAACATCCGGGCTTCACGAATATCTGAGCAACGTGCTCCAACTGGAAGCTGTTGCCTGCAAAGACTGGCTGACGAACAAAGTAGACCGCTCCGTAACAGGCAAAGTAGCCCGCCAACAATGCCAGGGCGAACTGCAACTGCCCCTGAGCGACTGCGGCGTAGTAGCGCTGGACTACCGCGGCGAAAAAGGCATCGCGACATCCATCGGCCACGCCCCGCAAGCCGCGCTGGCCAACCCGGCCGCCGGATCCGTGCTGGCCGTGGCAGAAGCGCTGACCAACATCGTTTGGGCACCCTTAGCCGACGGGCTGGACAGCCTCTCGCTCTCGGCCAACTGGATGTGGCCCTGCCGCTCGCAAGAAGGCGAAGACGCCCGGCTCTACAACGCCGTAAAAGCACTGAGCGACTTCTGCTGCGCGCTGCAAATCAATGTGCCGACGGGAAAAGACTCGCTGTCGATGACGCAAAAATACCCCGACGGAACCAAAGTGATCGCTCCCGGAACAGTGATCGTATCCGCCGGAGCCGAAGTCAGCGACGTGAAGAAAGTCGTATCCCCCGTCATGGTAAACAACGGAAAGTCGGCCTTCTACCACATCGACTTCAGCTTCGACGACCTCAAGCTCGGCGGATCAACATTCGCACAGTCCATGAACAAAATAGGCGGCGACGTGCCCACCGTGAAAGACCCCGAATACTTCCGCGACACCTTTCTGGCCGTACAAGAGCTGATCAATAAAGGACTTATCATAGCAGGGCACGATATCTCCGCCGGAGGCCTGATCACCACCCTGCTCGAAATGTGCTTCGCCAACGTAAGGGGCGGAATGGAGATCAACCTCGACAAACTAAAAGAACAAGACATCGTCAAACTCCTGTTTGCCGAAAACCCCGGCATCGTCGTCCAAGTCAAAGACAAAGACGCCCCCGGAATGAAAAAAATACTCGAAGACGCAGGAGTAGGATTCGCCAAAATCGGCAAACCAACCCTCGACCGCCACATCCTCGTATCGAAAGACGGAGCCACCTGGCCCTTCGGCATCGACTACCAACGCCGCCTGTGGTACACATCATCCTACCTCCTCGACCGCAAACAATCCATGGACGGCTGCGCCGGGAAACGCTTTGAAAACTACGGCGCACAACCTCTCAAGTTCAAGTTCGCAACCGGATTCAAAGGACGCTACCAACCATACGGCATAGACCCCGACCGCCGCACCCCGACAGGAATCAAAGCCGCCATCATCCGCGAAAAAGGAACAAACGGAGAACGCGAAATGGCATACGCCCTCTACCTGGCCGGCTTCGACGTGAAAGACGTCACGATGACCGACCTGACCACCGGCCGCGAAACACTCGAAGACATCCACATGGCCGTCTACTGCGGAGGATTCTCCAACTCCGACGTACTGGGCAGCGCCAAAGGATGGGCCGGAGGATTCCTCTTCAACCCGAAAGCCAAAACCGCCCTCGACAACTTCTACGCCCGCAAAGACACACTCTCCCTGGGAATCTGCAACGGCTGCCAACTAATGATGGAACTCGGACTGATCCACCCCGGACACGAAGAAAAAGGCCAAATGCTCCGCAACAACTCGCGGAAGTTCGAATCAACCTTCCTCACCCTAACCATCCCAACCAACAACAGCGTGATGCTCGGATCCCTGAGCGGAAGCCAGATAGGCATATGGATCGCCCACGGCGAAGGACGATTTGCGCTCCCCTACGCCGAAGACAAGTACAACATCGTAGCCAAATACAGCTACGACACCTACCCGGGCAACCCGAACGGCTCCGACTACTCCGTAGCAGCCCTGGCAAGTGCAGACGGCCGCCACATAGCCATGATGCCGCACCCCGAACGGGCCATATTCCCCTGGCAATGCGGCCACTACCCCGCCGGACGCATCCCCGCCGACCGCGTCACCCCCTGGATGGAAGCCTTTGTCAACGCACGGGAATGGATCAACGGCCGCAAACAACCATGAGCACCTGCCTCCAACTCTTCTGCATCTTCTGCAAAACAGGCGCCTTCACGATCGGCGGCGGCTACGCCATGGCCCCGCTGATCGAAAACGAAATGGTAAACAAACGCAAATGGATCGCCGCCGAAGACTTCCTCGACGTGCTGGCCGTCTCACAATCCACCCCCGGCGTCTTTGCCGTCAACCTCTCCATCTTCGTCGGCTACAAGCTGAAAGGCCTGCGCGGCAGCCTCGCCGCCACCCTCGGAGCCATCCTCCCCTCCTTCGTCGCCATCCTCCTCATCGCCATGTTCTTTCGCCACATCAAAGACAACCCCGCCGTAGAACGCATCTTCAAAGGCATCCGCCCCGCAGTCGCCGCCCTCATCGCCGCACCGGCATTCACCATGGCAAAGCCCGCAGGCATCACCCGCCGCACCATCGCGATCCCCATCGCCGCAGCCCTCCTCATCTGGCAACTCGGCTGCTCGCCCATAGCCATCATCCTCCTGGCCGCCGCAGGAGGATACCTCCTCCGGAAAAACAAATAAACCCGCCCCATGATCTACCTCCAACTCTTCCTCACCTTCTTCAAGATCGGCCTGTTCGGCTTCGGCGGCGGCTACGCCATGCTCTCCCTCATACAAAACGAAGTCGTCGCCAACCACCATTGGCTAAGCACGCAAGAATTTGCCGACATCGTCGCCATCAGCCAAATGACCCCCGGCCCAATCGGCATAAACGCCGCCACCTACGTCGGATTCACAGCAACAGGCAGCGTCTGGGGATCCGTAACAGCCACGCTCGCCGTCATCCTCCCCTCCTTCATCCTGATGCTGGCCATCAGCAAATTCCTGCTCAGCTACCGGAAACACCCCACCGTAACAGCCATCTTCAGCGGCCTCAGACCGGCCATCATCGGACTACTGGCCGCCGCAGCGCTGGCACTCATGAACGAAGAAAACTTCGGCTCGCCAACAAAAGACACCCAAACATTCGCCACCAGCACCCTCCTGTTCATCGCCACATTCATTGGCGCATACCGCTTCAAATTCCACCCCGTAGCCCTGATCATCGCCGCCGGCATAGCCGGACTGATTGCCTACTAAGCCAAGAGCCGTTCTTGTCTTTTCCCTCTCTTTATATTCACTGCGGAAGCGGTAAGCGCTGAAGAATAAGTGTGTAGCGGGCATCCGGAAAATACCATAAACATGCTATTGCGGCCCGTGCTGAAGGGCTTTACCTTTGCATCGTAATCAAAGAGACGATGAACCAAAAGAGCTTCCATATGTATATGATGTGCAACTGCCCGGCAGCGGATGGCGGATGACTCATGTGCATATGGTAGAGCGATTGAGTATGAAGCTGTCCGATTCCTTTCGGGCAGCTTTTTTGTTTGTAGACATAGAAACCATTATAGAAAATAGTATGATAAAAGATTGTTTAAGTAAAGGAATTACGCTGTGTTGCGTCCTGGCCATAGCCACCGGACTGCACGCCCAGCAAACGGCCGTGTCGGGACGGGTGCTTGCCGGCAATGAACCGCTACCCGGAGCGTCGGTGACGCTAAAGGGAAAGACCGCCCAGGGAACCATCACCGATGCCGACGGCAACTACCACCTGCAAGCCGAACGGAACGCCACGCTGCTGGTTTCGTTCGTTGGATACAAGACCGCACAGGTGCCGGTGAACAACCGCACTACGATAAACATTGAGCTGGAAGAAGATGCCAAGTACCTGGACGAGGTAGAGATCACCGTGCCATACCGAACGGCCAAGCGCTCCACCTTCACCGGATCGGCAGGCTACGTAGGCGGCGACCTGATCGAGAAGTCGCAGGTGAGCAACGTATCGAAGGCGCTGCAAGGCACCGTAGCCGGCCTGCAATCGTTCTCCCAGTCGGGGCAGCCCGGCTCGGACGCTACGATCCGCATCCGAGGGATCGGCTCCATCAACGCCTCGAGCAGTCCGCTCTACGTGGTGGACGGGGTGCCCTACGACGGATCGCTCTCGTCTATCGCCTCGGCCGACATTGAGTCGGTGACCGTGCTCAAAGATGCGGCGTCGGCTACGCTCTACGGCTCACGGGCCGCCAACGGCGTAATCATGATCAAGACACGCCAGGGACAAGCCAACGCCAAGGCCACGGTGGAGTTCTCGGCCAAGTACGGACTGTCGGACAGGGCGCGGAGAGACTACGACCTGCTGTCTACCAACGATTATTTTGAACTGTATTGGGAGGCCTTGCGGAACTATCAGGTAGACCAGGGCAAGAGCGCTGCCGATGCGGCCGCATACGCCTCTACAAGTCTGGCTGGAACGATCCGCATCAATCCCTACGGAACGGCCAACCCGCAACCGGTAGGTGCGGACGGCCAACTCAAGGCCGGACTGACACCCCTGTGGGATGACAACTGGACCGACATCCTGTCGCAAAACGCACACTACACCGACCTGAACGTGCGGGTGAGCGGCGGATCAGCCTCCGCGAAGTATTACCTCTCGGCCGGCTACCTGAACGACCAGGGCATCATCATCGAATCGGGCTTCAAGCGCTACACCCTCCGCCTCAATGTAGAGAGCGAGATCAGGAAGTGGCTCAAGGTGGGTCTGAACACCTCGGGAACACACTCCGTGCAAGACTATCCCAAGCAGGACGACTCGATCAGCAACAACATCGTGCTGTTTGGGCGGGCGATGCCGTCTTTCTACCCCGTATGGCAGCGCGATGCAACCACAGGAGACTTCCTGACCAACGCCGAAACAGGCGAGCGACTGATCGACTACGGCGCCTACCGCCCCACGAACTTAGCAAATGCGAATCCCGCAGGATCGCTCTCGCATGACCTCTCACGCATCAGCCGCGACGCAGTTTCGATCCGCGGACATGTCCTGATCACACCGCTGACGGATCTCACGCTGCGCTCGTCGATCAACATCGACTACAACAGCCGCTTCAACCACAACTACACCAACCCCACCTACGGCTCCGGCGCAACAACGGGAGGCTCGGTGAGCAAGTCGAACAGCCGGTCGACCGGCGTGACCTTCAACAACGTCCTTTCCTATGCGAAAACCCTGGCGGAGAAGCATAAAATCAACGTGTTGGCCGGGCAGGAGTACTACGAATACAACACCGCCTCCTTCGGTGGAACACGGGAGAAGGTCATCACAGACGGTTACTACGAACCCGACGCCGCCTCGCTCCTGAGCGACTTCTACGGCAACAGCGACCAATACAAGCTCCTTAGCTTCTTCAGCAATGCAGAGTATGCCTACGACAACCGCTACTTCCTCTCCGCCTCCGTCCGCTCCGACGGCTCCTCGCGCTTCCATCCGGATAATCGCTGGGGCACCTTCTGGTCGGTGGGAGCATCCTGGAGAGCCGTAGACGAGCCATTCCTGGAAGCAGCCAAAGAACAGGGCCTGTCGAACCTGATACTGCGGGCCAGCTACGGCGCGCAGGGCAATGACAACATCGGCTATTACGCCTACCAAGCCCTCTATTCCATCCAGAACAACCTGGGCGAAGCCGGGCTGAGGGCCTCGCGCTTAGCCACGCCCGACTTGAGCTGGGAGACCAACCTCAACCTGAACATCGGCATCGACTTCGGACTATTCAACAACCGTCTGTCAGGCTCGATCGAGTGGTTTGACCGCCGCTCGAAAGACCTGCTGTTCAGCAAGAACCTGGTGCCGTCGTCGGGATTCTCGTCTACCAACCAGAATATCGGATCGATCAGCAACCGCGGATGGGAGCTTACCGTAGAAGGATACCCCGTATCCACCCGGGACTGGAAGTGGAAGCTCAGCCTGAACGCCACCACCTACAAGAACACCATCACCTCGCTCCCCTCCAAAGAAATGTGGAGCGGAAACAAGAAATGGGTCGAAGGCGGCTCCATCTACGACTTCTACCTGGTTGAATGGGCAGGCGTCAATCCCGATAACGGCAACCCGCAGTGGTACAAGCAAGGCAGCAACGGCGAAAAGACCGTCACCGAAGATTACTCCTCCGCCAGCGCCAACACCAACAAAATAAAGAGCGGATCGTCCCTGCCCGACCTGTCGGGAGGATTCCAATCTTCCCTTCGCCACAAGGGATGGGAGCTATCCACCGCCTTTGCCTATACGCTGGGCGGGAAGATCTACAACGGCGACAAGATCTTCCTTCTCCACGAAGGCTCGGCTGTGGGGCGGACGTGGAGCGTAGACATCCTCAAGCGCTGGACGCCGGAGAACACCATCACCGATGTACCGCGGCTGACCACCAACCCCAAAAGCTCGTGGACGAACGCCTCCACCCGCTTCCTCACAGACCGCTCGTACCTGAGGCTGAAGACCCTCACCCTGTCGTACGACCTGCCGAAGACACTGCTGGCCACCATCGGCCTGAGCACCGCCAACGTCTTTGTACAGTCGGAGAACCTGCTCACTTGGACCAAAGAACAGGGCCTCGACCCCGAACAGACCTTCGACGGCTCTACCTACTACCGCTATCCGGCCATGAAGACCATCTCCATCGGCGTGAATGTAAAACTATAAACAAAGAGAAAGAATATGAAACAAGTATATAAACAATGGATAGCAGTGGTGCTGACAACCGCTGCGCTTACGGCCTGCAACCTCGATACGCAACCCACTACCTCGCTCGATGCAGGTAGCGTATTCAATAAAGCCGAAGATGCCGAGAAGATCATCACCGGCACGTGGAGCTATCTGCTGGAAACGTTCAACTCCTACCGCTGCCCCGGCTATGCGTCGTTCCTGCTGGCAGGAGACGCCATGGGATCAGACGTGGCCGGGGGCAACGGCAAGTACGGCCCCACCCGCGACAACTATAACTTCGGCTCGTCGGGCGTATACGCAAAGGGATACTACAATTCGTTCAGCTGGACGCTCTCTTATGCCGTCATCAACAACATGAACGGCATCATCGCTTACATAGATGATGCCGCAGGAGCACAGGCAGACCGCAACCGCATCAAAGGGCAGGCCCTGGCGCTGCGGGGATTCATCTATCTACACCTGGCGTCTTACTACTCCTTCGCCATCGACAAAGACCCCGATGCCGTGAGCGTGTCCATCTACACCGAGCCGTCAGACGCAGCCACCGAAGGCAAGCCCGCGGCCAGCGTGAGCGAAGTCTATGCGCAATCCATTGCCGACCTGGAAGGCGCCCTGGCGCTCATCCCCGAAAACTACATCCGCACGGCCAAGTGGAAGATAGACACGCAGGTAGTGCTCGGGCTGCTGAGCCGCGCAACACTCTACGCCCGGCAGTGGGAAAAGGCGAAAAACTATTCGGAGCGGCTCCTGACCAAGAACAACTACCTCATGGGTGAAGAAGAATACAAAGCAGGCTTCAACAGCGTGGATAACAAAGAATGGATCTGGGGCCATCCGCAAACGCCGGAGCAAAGCAACGCCAGCTACACCTTCCACTACTGGGACACAACAACCAGCGGCAGTTACTACTACAGCTACAACCTCGACCCGCACTTCCTCGACAACTTCGACGACAACGACTACCGCAAGAGCATCATCTACTGGGACGTCGACCCGGGCACCGACCGTGCAGCCGTGAACGGCTTTGTCTGGCTGCGCTATGCCAAGTTCAAGTTCCGTGAAGACTTCACCGCCGATATCGTCCTGCTGCGCACCGCAGAAGTCTACTTAATCAACGCCGAAGCCAAAGCGCGCCTGGGCGAAGCCGATGCCGCCGCCACGCTGAACGCCCTGAAAGCAGCGCGCAACGCAACACAGGTGTCGGCCTCATTGTCCGATCAGGAACTGATAAGCGCTATCTGGCTTGAACGGCGCAAGGAACTCTGGGGAGAAGGATTCGCCTTGGCAGACATCATCCGCAACCAGCAAGCCGTAGAACGCCGCGCGTGGGACGAAACCACCCTGGTAGACTTTACCTACACCGATGACCAGGGAGAAGAACAAACCGTGAAGAAATTCCAGAAAGGACACAGCACCTTCCGCTTCCCCGACGGAACAGACTTCGCCCCCAACAGCAAGTACTATCTCTATAGGATTACCGACGGCGAAGAGACAGAAAACTCCAACCTCTACACCTTGCATCCCAAGCTGGAGATCTACAACTAAAGTCATTTACCATTTACCATTTACCATTTACCACTTACCATTTACCATTTGTTACCGTTTACAGGTATATGGTAAATGGTATATGGTAAATGAAGGGATGGTAAATGAAAAGGTGGTATATGGTAAATGAGATGGTGGTTTTGGGCGTTTCCCCCTGCGGGGGTCAGGCCAACCGCTGCAAGTCCTCGCTCCGCTACTGATGTGAACCCCAAAGTTTGGACGGATTAATAATATTTATCTTGCATGAGTTCGGTATTGCACCGGACTCATATTGTTTAAAGCAGACTTTATCCGCTTGTTATTGTAATAGTCAATGTATTGATCCAATTCTTCACGGAAGTGTTCCATCGACTTAAACTTCTGTAAATATAATAATTCAGATTT
>JAITSN010000055.1 GCA_031287715.1 Mediterranea sp. (in: CFB group bacteria) | reverse complement strand
TGTGGGAATCTTTATCAGAAAAGACTTCAAAAATGCGTTAAGCTCCTTTGATGGGCTAATGAACAAGACCTGCAAAATCATAAAACAAAAAAGGCTTATTGTTTGAATAAGAAAAAGTTATAGCTTAACTAAACGACATTGAATGGTAAATAGTAAATAGTAAATGGTACATGTGGATGCCGTTTTTTTTATATTTGCCGGAAATACATCTTTAAATCAATCCCAAATGAAAGAATTTGTAATCTCCGAAGCCCAAGCCGAAACCGCTGTGCTTGTGGCCCTCATCACCCAGGCGCAGGATGAGCGGAAGACGGAAGAGTACCTTGACGAACTGGCTTTTCTTGCCGAGACGGCGGGGGCGGATGTTGTGAAGAGGTTTACCCAACGGCTGGATGATGCGCACACGGTGACTTACGTGGGCAAGGGTAAACTCCAAGAGATAAAAGAATATGTGCATGAGCACGAGACGGGGATGGTGATCTTTGACGACGAACTATCGCCCAAGCAACTACGTAACATTGAAGCCGAGCTGCAAGTGAAGATACTCGACCGCACCTCGCTGATCCTGGATATTTTTGCCATGCGGGCGCAGACTTCACATGCCAAGACGCAAGTGGAGCTGGCGCAATATCAGTATATGCTCCCGCGCCTGAAACGCTTGTGGACGCACCTCGAACGCCAGGGCGGCGGGGGAGGCGGCGCCCGTGGCGGAGCGGTGGGGCTTCGCGGCCCCGGCGAAACGCAGCTGGAAATGGACCGCCGCATCATCCTGAACCGGATGGCGTTGCTCAAAGAACAGCTAAAACAAATCGACCGGCAAAAGGCTACCCAGCGCAAGAACCGCGGGCGGATGATCCGTGCGGCGCTGGTGGGGTATACCAACGTGGGAAAGTCTACGCTGATGAACCTGCTCTCCAAGAGTGAGGTCTTTGCCGAGAACAAACTGTTTGCAACGCTGGATACGACCGTGCGCAAAGTAATCATCGACAACTTGCCTTTCCTGCTCTCCGATACGGTGGGATTCATTCGCAAGCTGCCGACCGACCTGGTCGAGTCCTTCAAATCGACGCTGGATGAAGTGCGCGAGGCCGACCTGCTGCTGCATGTGGTCGATATATCCCACCCCGGATTTGAAGAGCAGATCGAAGTAGTCAATAAAACCCTGGCCGACATCGGAAGCGCAGGGAAGCCCATCCTACTTATATTTAATAAAATAGACGCTTACGCGCATATCGAGAAGCCTGCCGACGACCTGACCCCCCGGACGAAAGAAAATGTGACGCTGGGTGAGCTGATGGGAACATGGATGGCAAAGCTCGAAGACAGCTGTCTTTTCGTCTCCGCCCGCGAGAAGATCAACATAGAAGAGATGAAGCGCATGGTGTACGAAAGGGTGAAAGAGCTGCATGTACAACGCTTTCCCTATAACGATTTTCTTTACCCTGAGTATGACGAAGAATTACCGCAAGCTGACCGGGGATGAGATCCTGCGGCTGAAAAACCAGTCGTGCGTGGCGGACGACTGGACGCAGGTGTGGGTTGACGAACGCTTCACAACCGAGTATGTGCATCATACCCGCTTCTCGGGCGAGGTGAAGCTGGGCGTCTTCGATACAACATTCACATTGCCGGGCGGGATAAGGAAACATTCCGGTTTGCGCCATGCCACGCTCCACAATGTTACGCTGGGCGATAATTGCTGCATCGAGAATATCCGAAACTATATGGCCAACTACGAAATCGGCAGCCACACGTTTATCGGGAACGTCGATGTGATATTGGTAGACGGCCTGACGAAGTTCGGCAATGGCGTAGAGGCCGCCGTGTTGAACGAGACCGGTGGGCGCGAGGTGCTCATCAGCGACAAGCTGTCGGCACAGCAGGCGTATATCATGGCGTTGTACCGGCACCGCCCGGAGCTGATCCGCCGGATGAAGGAGATTACGGACAGCTACTCCGACAAGTACGCTTCCAATATCGGCAAGATTGGCAGCCACGTCATGATTGTCAATACCGGAGCCATCAAGAATGTAAAAATGGGCGACCATTGCCGCATCGAAGGCGCCTGCCGGCTGGAGAACGGCAGCATCAACAGCAATGAAGCCGCGCCCGTACACGTCGGCAACAGCGTTATCTGCGAAGACTTCATCCTGTCGTCCGGTGCGCATGTGGACGACGGAACAGTGCTGAGCCGTTGCTTCGTCGGGCAGGCCTGCCGCCTGGGACATAACTATTCGGCCTCCGACTCCCTGTTCTTCAGCAACTGCCAGGGAGAAAACGGCGAAGCCTGTGCCGTCTTTGCCGGGCCGTTCACCGTCACCCATCACAAATCGACGCTGCTCATCGCCGGCATGTTCTCGTTCATGAACGCCGGTTCAGGCTCCAACCAAAGCAACCATATGTACAAGCTGGGGCCTATCCACCAGGGCGCAATGGAGCGCGGGGCAAAGACGGCGTCCGACTCGTACATCCTCTGGCCCGCCCGCGTCGGAGCATTCTCGCTCGTCATGGGCCGTCACGTGAACCATTCGGATACGTCCGACCTCCCGTTCTCCTACCTGATAGAGCAAGGCAATACGACCTACCTGATCCCGGGCGTTAACCTGCGGAGTGTCGGTACGATACGCGATGCGCAGAAATGGCCCAAGCGCGACAGACGCACAGATCCCAACCGGCTGGATTGCATCAATTACAATCTTCTAAGCCCCTACACCATCCAGAAAATGCTCAAGGGATGCGCCATACTCAAAGAGCTGCGCCGCGTGAGCGGCGAGACCTCCGAACTCTACTCCTACCAGAGCGCCAAGATCAAAAACTCCTCCCTGAACAAAGGATTGAAGTTCTACCAAACAGCCATACACAAGTTCCTGGGCAACTCCATCATCAAACGCCTCGAAGGAATAGCCTTTCGGAGCAACGAGGAGATCCGCCAACGCCTGAAGCCCGACACCGGCACCGGCACCGGTGAATGGGTGGACATCTCCGGCCTGATCGCCCCCAAGAGTGAAGTGGAAAAGCTGCTGTGCGGTATTGAAAGCGGCACGATCAACCGCCTGCGCTGTATCAACGAACATTTCGAGACCATGCACCGGAACTACTACATCTACGAATGGACGTGGGCCTACCACAACATAAAAGAGTTCTACGGCATAGACCCCGAAACCCTTACAGCCAAAGACATCACCGGCATTGTAAACGCCTGGAAAGACGCCGTGGTCGGTCTCGACCGTCTGCTGTACGAAGACGCTCGCAAAGAGTTCTCCCTCTCGTCCATGACCGGCTTCGGAGCCGACGGCTCGCACAACGAAATGAAGCAGGACTTCGAGCAGGTGCGCGGCGATTTTGAAAGCAATCCGTTCGTGACCGCCGTGCTCAAACATATCGAAGAAAAGACAACTCTGGGCAACGAGCTGATCTGCCGCATGGAAAAAGTACGGTAAGCAGGAAGCCCCCAATCATCAACTATTCATCCGTATCCTATTGAATGTATATACGGAATATCTATATTTGTGTAAACATTAAAACGATTTGCATTTATGAAAACAACAAGCATTGGAAAATGGCTAACGACAATCGTGGTGGCATGTATCGCCGCCGCATGTGGAAATTATATCGACCCGTCAGACCCCAACAACACCGTACCCGACCCGGCAGGAACGGTGTCGTTGAGGATGCGCAACGGAAATAATTCCACCGAACTCTTTGTAGAAGGATCTTTCTACATATATATTGATGCGGCAAAGAACTTCACCAACTCATATGCCAATAGCTACCTGTCCGATTTTGTCGACATGGGGATCATGAAAGGTTTAGGCAACGTAACGACACTCCCCCTCTCGGGATGGGCGCCGAGCGTAGCCGTAACCCCCGGCCACGGATACATCGTCCGGACGGCGGACAGGCAGAGTTATTTGCGGATATACGTGGTAGACTCTACCGCCGGCAACCAATTTACAACAGAGTTCAACGTGAAGTACCAGTATCCGTTCATCCCGCGAGGATTCTAACCCTATAAAATAAACAAATAAATTATGGCTACACCCCCATTCAAGTATCAACCCTTGTTCGAGAAAGGGAAAGACACAACCGAGTACTACCTGCTTACCAAAGACCACGTGTCGGTAAGCGAATTTGAAGGAAAACCCATCCTGAAAATTGAAAAAGAAGGCCTGACGGCTATGGCCAACGCCGCCTTCTGTGATGTGTCGTTCCTGCTGCGCCGCCCGCACAATGAACAAGTAGCCGAAATCCTGAGCGACCCCGAAGCAAGCCAGAACGACAAATACGTCGCGCTCACCTTCCTGCGCAATGCCGAAGTCGCAGCTAAAGGCAAGCTCCCATTCTGTCAAGACACCGGCACCGCAATCATCCACGGCGAAAAAGGGCAACAAGTATGGACAGGCTACTGCGACGAAGAAGCCCTCGCGTTGGGTGTTTACCGCACCTACACCGAAGAAAACCTGCGCTACTCGCAAAACGCACCCCTCAACATGTACGACGAAGTCAATACAAAGTGCAACCTGCCGGCGCAAATCGACATCGAAGCAACCGAAGGCATGGAATACGAATTCCTTTGCGTAACGAAAGGAGGCGGATCGGCCAACAAAACCTACCTCTATCAAGAGACGAAAGCCATCCTCAACCCCGAAACGCTCGTCCCTTTCCTTGTGGAAAAAATGAAAACACTCGGCACGGCAGCATGTCCTCCCTACCACATCGCCTTCGTTATCGGCGGAACCTCAGCCGAGAAAAACCTGCTGACCGTCAAGCTCGCCTCCACACACTACTACGATAGCCTGCCCACCACGGGCAACGAGCACGGACGAGCCTTCCGCGATATCGAGCTGGAACGGCAAGTGCTCGAAGAAGCCCACAAGATAGGTCTTGGCGCACAGTTCGGCGGCAAATACTACGCCCACGACGTACGCATCATCCGCCTGCCGCGACACGGCGCATCCTGTCCCGTAGGTCTGGGCGTATCCTGCTCGGCCGACCGGAACATCAAAGCCAAAATCAACAAAGACGGCATCTGGATCGAAAAACTCGACAGTCACCCGGGCGAACTCATCCCCGACGAACTTCGCAACGCAGGCGAAGGCGATGCCATAAAAATAGACCTGAACCAACCGATGGCTGACATCCTGAAAACACTGGCCCGCTATCCGGTTGCCACACGACTGTCGCTGAACGGAACCATCATCGTTGGCCGCGATATCGCCCACGCCAAACTCAAAGAACGCATCGACCGGGGTGAAGGACTGCCGCAGTACATCAAAGACCATCCGATCTACTACGCCGGCCCGGCGAAAACACCCGAAGGAATGCCCTCCGGCTCTTTCGGCCCGACAACAGCAGGACGCATGGATTCCTATGTAGACCTGTTCCAAGAACACGGCGGCAGCATGGTCATGATAGCCAAAGGCAACCGCAGCCAACAAGTAACCGACGCCTGCCAAAAACACGGCGGATTCTACTTGGGTAGCATCGGCGGCCCGGCAGCCATCCTGGCTCAGAACAACATCAGGAAAGTCGAATGCCTCGAATACCCCGAGCTGGGCATGGAAGCCATCTGGAAGATCGACGTAGTAGACTTCCCCGCATTCATCCTTGTGGACAACAAAGGCAATGACTTCTTCAAACAGATAAAACCGCGCGCGACCGCCCGCAAAGCATAACGCCCCACCGCCGGCAACCCGCACCGGTTTGCACCAAAACGCCCTCCATTATAATATAGTATAATGGGGGGCGTTGTCTTATGGCCCAAACCACAGTTATGAGCATAAAAACTGCTTTTGCGAAGTGCCGCCAGCAGCGAGTATAATATATAGGAAGGGCAAAAAACAGGGTGGCTCATTAAACGTTGGTTTAATGAGACACTTTTTAAGTCCGTTTAGCCAGGCTGTTTAGTCCCTCAAAAAAGTCGTTTTTATATTGAAAGAATAAATCGGGAACGCCCATTGGGAAGGGGATATGCAGGTAATAGAACAAATAGTTTATTATAAGTTTGCATTGTTGAGTAAAAGGGATATATTTGTGGCTCATTAAACCAACGTTTAATGACACACTTGTAAGCCTCGGCATTTATCCCGCGCGCCTGTACTGCGGGCTTCAAGTGCAGTTATTCTTCGGTGGGACAGATTGATTTAACTCTGAATTTAAAAGCCTATGGAACAAAAAAGACTTATCTGCGTAAAGTGAACAAACGGCCGGAATAGCCAAGGCTGTTACCTGCCTTTATTATTTCTAAACTATCAACTAATTAAATCTTTAAAAGCTATGAACTTAAAATTAGAATCGAAATGGCGAATCTTTGCCGAAAGAACCGGCAAACTTATTGGGATGGGCGCATTTCTACTGGCTGCCGCCCAGCCAATGACAGCTGCCGGAAAACTTAGTCCGGCAGGACAATCTACCGATGCTACACAACAAACAATTAAGATAACGGGCCACGTTTCGGACACTTCCGGAGAGAGCCTTATCGGCGCCAGCATTGTAGAAAAAGGAAACAGCAACGGAACGATAACCGACGTAAACGGAAACTTTTCGTTCACCGTTTCGTCCGGCGCAACATTAGTGGTTAGCTACCTTGGCTACCAACCGAAAGAGGAAACCCTGAAAGTGGGAAAAACACACTACGAAATCACATTGAACGAAGACCTGAAAACCTTGGACGAAGTCGTGGTAGTGGGCTATGGCACGGTGAAAAAAGCCAACCTGACCGGCTCGGTCGACCAAATCAAAGGCGAGGTGCTGAACGGCAGGCCAATTGTTTCGGTGGCGCAAGCCTTGCAGGGCACAATTGCCAACCTGAACGTTTCTACCGGCACATCAACCGGAACAAACTCGGGTGGCGCCCCGGGAGCGCGAATGTCGTTCAATATCCGTGGGGTAACCGGCTTGACCAGCAACTCGGATTACTCGGCCGCTTCTCCGCTGTTTGTGGTAGACGGTATCCAGTCGCAAGACATCAATGCCGTCAATCCCGACGACATCGAAAGCATCTCGGTGCTGAAAGACGCCGCCTCGGCTGCCATCTACGGATCGAATGCGCCTTACGGGGTTGTCTTGATCACAACTAAAAAAGGCGCCAAAGATGCCAAACCGACCGTGACCTACAGCGCCAACTTCGGATGGTCAAGCCCCATCAATGTGCCCACGTTGATGAATTCGCTGGACTTTGCCAAAACGATGAACGACGCCGGACAAAACACCCGGAAAGCCGATTTCTACACAGCCGACGAAATGAAACGGATTGAAGATTACTTCTATGGCAGAATCAACACATCGACCGTGAAAACGAGCGGGAATGCCTGGGCAAGTTTCGACGATATGGGGCACGGACGCAGCAACGACAACGTGAACTGGTTTGACGTCTACCTCAAAGACAATTCATTTACCCAGCAGCACAACGTCGGCGTATCGGGAGGAAGCAACAATTCTTCCTATTACGTAGGGGCCGGATACAACCAGAAAGGCGGGATATTGAGGTATGGAGACGACTCCTTCAACCGCTACAACGTGCGCGCCAACCTGTCGTCGAACATCACCGACTGGTTTACCGTCAACGTACGCGGGTCGTTTGCAAGAGGCATCACCGACAGGCCCAGCCAAACAGGAGCCGACAATTTCATGCAGAACATCGCCCAGCGCTGGCCCACCATCCCGCTCATCACCCCCGACGGATACTACAGCGAAGTGAGCAATATTTACGCCTATAAAAACGGCGGCCGCAACAAAACGGTAGACGACGTAACGGTGATCACCGGCGAATTTGTGATCACTCCGGTGAAAAACTGGAATACGACGTTCAATTACACCTTTACCGACAACAACGTCAACAACCAGGTAAACTCCCTGCATTACACGCTTTACGATACCGAAGGCACGCCCTATTACATGCCGAATTTTTCAAAATACACACAGGGAAAGGACGCTCTTTCGCGCACCCAGTCGGACTACGAACAATACACCATCAATGCCTTTACTTCGTATGAACTGAACGTGGGCGACCACTATTTGAAAGGTTTGGCCGGTTTTGCACAGGAAGAGTTCCGCAACTACCGGATCACCTCAAGCACAGGCAACGGTACGCTTTATACCACCGAAGTCCCCACCTACCAAACCATTTACGGCAACACACCCTCGATCGGGGAACCGCTGAAGGAAACGCTGGTCACACGGGGCGTATTCGGCAGGATCAATTACGGCTACAAGGAAAAATACTTGCTGGAGCTGAACGGCCGCTACGACGGAACGTCGCGCTACCTGAAAGACGTGCGCTTCAAATTCTACCCCGGTGTTTCTGCGGCATGGATAGCCTCCGGCGAAAATTTCTGGGGCAATGACGCCGTCACTTCCCACATTGACATGCTGAAGATCCGCGCCTCCTACGGTTCGCTGGGCGAACAAAGCGGCGGATACTACCCCTTCTACCCGAGCCTGAGTATGGCTTCGGCAACGGCCAGCCAGAACAACTGGCTGTTCAACGGCAACCGCTACGCCGCTGTTGCTTATCCCACAACAGACACCTACATCAACGGCACCCCCAACATCGCCAACCCCAACCTGACGTGGGTGACGAGTACGACCATCGACTTCGGTCTGGATATTGCCCTGCTCAAAAACCGCCTGACGGCTACCTTCGACTGGTACCGCCGTTCGTCGGACGACGTAGTAGGCCCCTCGGAAGAAAGACCGGCCGTATTGGGTGCGACAGCCCCCAGGGCCAACAATGCTTCCTTGGAAACCAACGGATGGGAACTGACGCTGGTTTGGAGAGACCGCATCGGCGACATCGGTTATGGGGTAAGGGGAACGCTTGCCGACTCCAAAACAGTGGTGAAAAAATATCCCAACCTGAGCAACGCCATCGCCACATGGTATGACGGCGCTGTTATTGGCGACATCTGGGGATACGTTACCGAAGGCTACTATACACAGGCCGAACAGGATGCCGGAATCGATCAGGACCGCCAAAAAAGCTTGGGAACCAACTGGACTGCCGGCGACATCAAATACAAAAACCTCGACGACGATCCATTGATCACCCGTGGCGATAATACATTAGATAATCCGGGCGACCGCAAGATCATCGGCAACAGCAGCCCGCGCTTTACCTATGGCGTTACGCTGGATGCCGATTGGAAAGGATTCGACATCAGCGCATTCTTTCAAGGCGTAGGCAAAAGAGACTATACCATAGGAACCGGCTCGGTGGGCATGTTCTGGGGAATACCCAACAGCGAGTGGCAAGCCTCCCTGTTCACCATTCATAACGACCGCTGGACGCCCGAAACACCCGATGGCTACTTCCCGAAATATTACCTGACCAATGCACAGAACGCCAAGAATCAGCAGACCCAAACCAAATACCTACAGGATGCCTCCTATTTGCGGTTCAAAAACCTGCAAATCGGATACACATTCCCCAAAAGCCTGCTGGACAAAGCCGGCATCAACAAGCTAAGGGTATACGTGAGCGGCGAAAACTTGGCCACACTAACAGACTTTGTCAAAACCATCGACCCCGAATTCTTGTCCAACGCCGGTTTGATCTATCCGTTGCAACGCACGTGGTCGCTTGGTTTAAACCTTTCGTTTTAATGCAGTATGAATACATTTAAAACAAACGTCATGAAAAAAATATATTTAGTTTTAGTTTTAGCTACCGGACTATTGCTGCTTAATTCATGTAACGATGAATTCATGGACAGGGTGCCGGAAAACAGCATCAACGACGGCGCGCTATGGAAGTCGCCGATCGACCTGCAATTGTATGTAAACAACTTCTACAACCGCAGCGACCTGCTGCCCCGCGACGAAGGCGGCGGCGGAAGCTGCAATATCGGGATCTACACCATCGACCGCGACAACGGAAGCGACACACAGATCCCGCGCGACCACAACACCCACATGAACGGGCAAACCATCGTTCCAACCACCTCCGGATGGGCAGCGAGCGACTGGCGTGCGCTGCGCGACATCAATTACTTCTTTGCCCAATACAAAAGCGCCGTCGGCGACGCGGCCGAAATCAACAAATACGTAGGCGAAGCCTTGGTCTTCAGAGCCATTTTCTATTTCGGCAAACTGAAATACTTCGGCGATGTGCCCTGGTATGACGGATTGCTGAACTCCGACGACGAGATCCTCTACAAACCCCGCGACTCCCGCAAATTCGTTGTAGAAAAACTGATGGAAGACTTAGACAACGCCGTCAGCTACCTGCCCCTCAAAGGTAGCTGGAACGGACGGCTGAACAAAGAAGCCGCCATGATCCTGCAAGCGCGTATCGCCCTTTACGAAGGCACGTGGGAGAAATACCACGCCGGCACGGCATTCGGCGTGCAAGGCTCCGACGGCTCCGCCTTTATCAAGAAAGCGGCCGACGTCACCGATGCCCTGATTGCCCTGAACAGCTGCCAGCTGGACAATGTTGGCGCTGCCGACGGCTATTGGAAACTGTTCAACCAGAAAACCTACGCAAGCAGCAAGGAAATTGTCTTCTGGAGACAATACAACTATTCGCTGGGACTTGGCCACGGCTGGGGAAAATACAGTGCATACGGCGCGTTGACCGGTTTAAGCAAAACCATGGTGGACTCGTACCTCTGCACCGACGGAAAGCCCATTGACGAAAGCGCGCTCTACCAGGGAGACGGCGACCTGCTGACCGTTGTTGCCGACCGCGACCCGCGTCTCAATCAAACGATCTATGTCAATGACGGCAAACACATACAGTTCAGCGAAACAGGCGGGAACGTGATGTTTAACTATCCCGCATTCGATTCAGGCGACAAACTGTGTGTAACGGGCTATCAGCTGTACAAAGGGCATCTTCCGACGACCGTAAACAATATGGCGACCAACAATCACGAAGCCGCCATGATCTATTTCCGCTACGGCGAAGCCCTGCTCATCAATGCCGAAGCCAAAGCCGAACAGGGAACCATCACGCAAACCGACCTGGATAAAACCATCAACAAACTGCGCGAGCGCGTAGGCATGCCCCCGATGGTTAGAACAGAAGTGGACGCGTTTACGTATCCCAGCGGCAAAGAATTTCCGGGATCATCCAACCTCATCAATGAAATCCGCCGCGAACGGAAAGTGGAACTGGCCGCCGAAGGCTTCCGCGTAGACGATATTTTCCGCTGGGCCGCCGCCGGCATCCTGATAAAAGGATACCTGCCCAAAGGCGCCAAACTATCCCAATGGCAAGGAACGCTCAGCCCCGCTCCAACAACAGGTTTCGTGGCAGCTGTGGCAGCCCTTCCGACCGATGCGGGCGGATACATCTCCCCGTATGCCGGCCAGGATCCGGTTAAAGACAGCGGTTATAAGTTCAACGAGAGCCGCGACTATTTACACCCGTTGCCAACCGAAGCCATCCGGATCAATCCGGATTTGAAACCGCAAAACCCGGGCTGGGAATAGAATAAAAGATGAGCTAAAACAGGCAATCCCCCACAAGCCTGCACCGAAACGCCCCCCATTATAGTTTGTTATAATGGGGGGCGTTGTTTT